>CBFHYW010000033.1:0-14425 GCA_965660135.1 Opitutales bacterium | reverse complement strand
GGTGGTCGGTTGTGCTTTTTTCTGCCTTTGCATGAGTTTAACCACTTTTTGCTTTTCCTGTTTTTGTGCAGCGGGTGGTGCTCCACCGTCAGAAAAGTCTGAACTTCCTTCTCCACCTAGTGCAATGCCCATCATCATTCCCCAAATTGAAGCCATAAGTATAGTCATCATGAAGAGGGAAATAAGTAAGCTGTTGAGCAAGCGATATTCTCTCATGTATTTGCTGAACGCTCCTTCCAGGGGTGGAGCAACAGTTACAGAATCAAATTCTGGGTTGAATTCCTGCTCAGGAATTTGATTCTCTTCGGGGTAAATTTCTTCTTGTTCCATAACGCTAGTGGGTAATTAGAGTTTAGAATAATATGGAAAAGGAATGAGGTGAGGTCAAGTATCCATCAACATTTAAATTTTATTAATTTCTTTTCTTTTTGTCTGACCGCTTTTAAGATGAGCTAATTTTGAACAGCTAAATTGAACCTGATTGTGTGAAAATAAAACGAATTGTATCGAGCTTGGTTATTTTCATGTTATCTACTCAGCTATTTAGTGAGGATAATGTAACTAAGCTTCCTGAGATTATTAAAATTTCTGACGGAATTTACCAATTCGGTGACATATTGATAGATCGGAAATCAAACACAATTGAGATTCCTGCAATTACAAACCAAATAAGCGGACTGGTTGAATATGGAATTGTTCATGAAGACGGAAAAATTCATGAGTCTCTTTTTCGGACTAAAATTAGACCGCAAATTTTACATACATCTCTTTTATTGCTCAAAGCCAAACCAGTCGCTTCTTTTTTTGAAAATTTGTGGTCTGACGAACCCAAAGTTGTTAATTATGATAATTATTGCTTTAATATTTTTGTTAATTGGGAAATGAATGGCACTAAATTTAACAAAACTTTTGAAAAACTCTCAATTAATCAGAACCGTAAGCAATCTGTTGAAAAAAAATCTTTTATTTTTACGGGATCGAGGGTGATTGAAGGAACTTTTTTAGCTGAGACATCAGGTTCAATATTGGCCATTTATGCGGATGATAATGCCATTTTGAATAACAGTGACTATGATAGTGCAAATGATGATGTTTGGATTGCAAATAAAGAGGAGATGCCACCTCTGGAATTACCAGTTATGATTCGCTTCCACTTGCCTGTGGCGGGTAAATAATGTTATAAGTATAAAGTTATGATTTTTTTAAAACGTATATTTTTAACGGGTCTAATTATAAAAATTGTTTTTCTTTCTGGTCCGCTTTTTGGAGATGAAGCAAGATCAATAAAATTAGAAATTGAACGGGCATTGGAGAAAGGTGTGAAATGGCTTAACCAAGAACAGAATCAAAGCTCAGGGCATTGGGGAGAGTCTGATTATCCTGCTTTAACTGCACTTGCATTGCGTGCGACTTTGGGACACCCCGACTTATCTGTTGTAGGGAAATATTCTAAAAATCAAGAGAAGGGTTTTGCGTTTATACTTTCGAATGTTCAGTCAGATGGCGGAATATACGGAAAGGGTTTAGCTAGTTACAACACATCCATTTGCATGATGGCTTTGATGCAAAAAAAGAATCCGGAATACGAAGAAATTATTCGTTCCGCCCGTCGCTTTCTAGTTAATCAACAATCTGATTTTGATATTAAAGGCGAGCAGGATAACACATTTGATGGTGGGATTGGATATGGCTCCCGTTGGGCCCATTCAGATTTGTCTAACACCCATCTTGCGATGGAAGCACTTTTTTATGCAAAGAAATCCTTTCAGTCTACAGAAGCTCAAAAATTGGACCTTGATTGGGATGCCGCAATTTCTTTTGTGAGCAAATGTCAAAATTTACCTTCAACAAATAAAGAAAAATGGGTTAGTTCACACAAAGACGATGAAGGTGGTTTTGTTTATTTTCCTGGCAGTAGTATGGCTGGAGAGAGAGAGACTGAGGATGGCTCGGTGGCCCTGCGTTCTTATGGAAGTATGAGTTACGCCGGATTGCTGAGTTTTATCTATGCAGAAATGGATGACTCGGATCCTCGGATTAAATCGGTGATGGAGTGGTTGCAAAAAAATTATACAATCGAAGAGAACCCTGGCATGGGTAAGCAAGGAATGTATTACTACTATCATACAATGGCCAAAGCCCTTTCCTTGAGTGGTATTGAAGAAATTGTAGACAAAAACGGAAAAAAGCGAGATTGGCGAAAAGAATTAGCATTGGAATTAATCAATCAACAGGACCCCAAGGGATATTGGCTAAATGAAAATGGTAGGTGGTGGGAAAGAGACCCAGTTTTGGTTAGCTCTTATGCATTGCTTGCACTTGAACGGGTATATTACAGCTTCTAGAGCTTTCTTTTAAGTCATTTTTCACTTACCTTTTTTTATGAAAGTCTGCATTTCATTTCTACTTATTCTATTATTGAATTTTAACTTTCTTTGGGCAGAAGAATCCCCGCAAGGATTTGTTAAAGCAGGTTCGGAATTTATTTTCGCTAACCTTAAGCAGGATGATTCTCGGAAAGAGGTAATGGAAAAATTACGTAGTGGCGGTTTTAAGCAAATTTATGAGGAACGGGAAAATGAATTAATCAAATGTACTTTACGCCTGAACGGATTCAGGTACGAATTGACTTCAAAATTGCAGGATGATCGCCTTAGGCTATGTTTAATTGAGGGGCAAAAAGGTTGGCAGTTTTCTTTCTATGAAGATGTGCTCCGTCCTCAATGGGAAAATTTACGGGAAGAGCTAATCAAGAATTATGGTGCGAAAAGAAAATTTCGTAATTTTCCCGAATTAAATGAAGTTCCATTTAACGATAAGGGTGGTTATATTACGGATACATGGGATTTAAGTGATCGGGTACTTATGCTTACGGTTTTATTATTTGAGGTGAAGGATTGCTGTACAAACCAAATGGTAGAGTATTCCTGTTGTACTTTACTCGTACAGCCCAAAGAAAAAATTTAAAAATATCAAAATGGGAATATTTTCAAAATTTAAAAAGGGTTTTCATAAAGGTGCCTCTATCATTCAGGGAGCCTTTGATACCTTGTCCGGAAAAAGCCGTTTGGATGAGAGTAGTTTACTTGATATTGAGGAAGCTTTTTACGCCAGTGATTTTGGCGTGGAAACAACAGAGGAAATTTTAGAATCCATTCGTGAGGCTCATCGAGAGAATAAAGAGTTGAGGGCCGAGGGGGTTGGAGAAATTGCACGCTCAGTTTTGCGAAAAACCCTTGAGGGTGCAGAGGGAGTAAGTATGTTGGGCCAATCCACAGAAAAGCCTGAAGTTCTCTGTTTAATCGGGGTGAACGGATCGGGCAAAACTACAACCTGTGCCAAATTGGGATATCAATTGAAATCGTCTGGATGTTCCCTTATTTTAGGAGCTTGCGATACTTTCCGTGCAGCTGCAACAGAGCAACTCAAAGAATGGTCAAACCGTTTAGATTTGGAGATTGTTGCCGGTCATCACGGAGCAGATTCTGCTGCAGTTGCATTCGATGCCTATTCAGCAGGAGAATCCCGAGGTCACGATCTCGTTATTATAGATACCGCAGGACGCCTGCATGTAAAAGAGGGCTTGATGGATGAGTTGGCTAAAATGAAAAGAGTTCTTGCAAAGCGAAATGAAAGGGCTCCCCATCACTCATGGCTGGTTATTGATGGTTCAACCGGAATAAATGGAATTGAGCAAGCTCGTGTATTTCATGAAAAATTTGGACTGACCGGATTGGTCGTAACCAAGTTAGACGGAACAGCAAAAGGTGGGGCATTGGTCGCGATTTTTCGAGAACTTAAAATACCTATTTTTTATATCGGGCTAGGGGAGTCACCGGATGATTTACAGCCTTTTTCCATTAATCAGTACCTGGATTCTATTTTACCTTCAGTCGAAATGACAGCACCCGCTTGACGGTGTGAAATCCAAGCTGCTAAAATTTATAAAGTATGAGTGAAGAAATACTCAAAACCTTACAGGTTAATTTAGCCAATGATCGCTCATACCCTATTTATATTGGAAGGCGGCTTGGGAATTTGATTGAGAAAGTTTCTTTAAACTATCTCGACCATGGTAAAAAAGTAGTGGCTCTGGTCGATGAAGGTTTAAGGAGGGAGTCGCCTTCTTTTGTAAAAGAGTTTATTGAATCTGTCCCAACCTACATTCTGCCAAGTGGCGAGGGTACAAAATCAGTAAAATTCTTGTCAGAAACATGGGACTTTTTAGCTCAAGAGGGCGTGGATCGAACAGGTATAATTTTCGCGGTTGGAGGAGGAGTAACTGGAGATCTTTCGGGGTTTGCCGCAGCTTCATATCTGAGGGGAATAGGTTTTTATCAAATTCCTACTACTTTGCTCGCGATGGTGGACAGTTCTGTAGGTGGAAAAACGGGAATTAATTTAGAGGCCGGAAAAAACTTGGTAGGTGCTTTTCATCAACCGCAAGCTGTATATATTGATATCGATTGTTTGAAGACTTTGCCAAGTAGGGAGTTTTCCGCAGGAATGGCTGAAGTAATTAAATACGGTCTCCTAGGTAACGAAATGCTTTACCGTAGCTTACTTTCATTAACCTCTCCATTAAACTCATTATCCCCTGAGTTGGCTGAAATAATAGGAACCTGTTGTTTAGATAAGGCTAAAATTGTGGAGTCTGATGAAAGGGAATCTGTTGGCACGCCCGGGGGGCGAGCCCTCCTTAATCTTGGGCACACCTTTGCACATGCAATTGAATCAGTGGCCGGTTATGGAGAATACCTTCATGGTGAAGCTGTTTCAATTGGGTTGATCTGTGCATTACGGCTCTCAATAATTAAAGGGTATTGCTCCCCGGAGAGTGAGAATACTTTAATTGAGCTTCTTAATTCTTATTCTTTACCTATTAAAATTGAATCCACCTTGCCGGTTTCATCTTTGATGAATGCAATGAAATCGGATAAAAAGGTCTCATCTGGTCAAATCCGCTTCGTTTTGTTGAAGGCAATTGGTTCTGCGTTTGTTACTTCTGATGTGGCAATGCATGATGTAATAGAAGTGTGGAAATCCATTGGAGCGACTGAAACCTAATTACAGATGGATGTTGAACGCGAATTGGTGGAAACTTACTTTGAAAGTAATGGATTTCTCGTTCGTCAAACTGGTAATATGGAAGTGGCCTCAGGTCGTAAGAAGCATGAGAACTTGGATACCCTCGCGATTTTTAATCCTGCTGTATCCCAAAATGCCTCTATGAGTTTTAGGCTGTACACTAGTGATTTGAGCAAAATACGTTCTGGGTTAGTCACTTTGCTGGGATGGGGGAATTCTGATTTTGCGAACGGAATGCTTAACAACGATAGTTCACTGGTGAAATTTTTTAAAAAAGAAGTCAAGGATAGCAGATTGAATGCAGGCTTCAATTCCTCGCCCGAATTAGCGCAAAGCGGAATGGGGTCTTTAAAGCGATTGCTAATTGTTCCGGCACTCCCAAGAAACGAAACAAAAGCTGGCGATGTTTTTTCAATGCTTAAAGAAATTGGTGTTGATGGTGTGCTAACTTTGCGTTCTTTGCTGGAAAATCTTTTAAAACAAACTGAGCCAGGTAATTTATATCCTGGAAAACCAATTTTTCAGATTTTAAAGTTGTTGAAGGTGTATGAACTTGCGAAAGAGCCTCAACTTGAGATGTTCCAAACCTAAATGTCTTCCGTTATACATTCTTCCGCGATCGTTGATTCAAATGCATGCTTGGCAGATAATTGTGAAGTGGGACCTTATGCAATAATTGAAGAAGGGTCAGTTATTGGAAGTAATTGTTCGATTGAGGCTCATGCCATTATTAAAAAAGGAACAGTTTTGGGAAAGAATGTGAGGGTTGGTCATTTTTCTGTTTTAGGAGGAGACCCCCAGCATCTTGCCTTTGATCATTCCGTGCAATCGAGTGTTCAGATTGGTGATGACGTGCGAATTGGTGAGGGCGTTACTGTTCATCGATCTATTTATCCGAACGGGATTACTAAAGTTGGTGAGCGATCTTTTTTGATGGGATATTCGCATGTTGCCCACGATGGTGATTTAGGTAGGGAAGTTATCCTAGCTAATGGTGCGCTGTTGGGTGGTCATGTTTCCGTGGGAAATTTTTCATTTATAGGTGGAGGTGCAGGAATTCATCAATTTGCAAGAATTGGTCCAGGAGTTATGATTGGAGGATTAGCAGAGGTATCTAAAGATGTTCCTCCCTATGTTACTGTATCGGGCAGAAATCAAGCATGTGGTCTAAATTTGATCGGTATGAAACGGAGAAATATTTCGGCTGATGAAACTAAGGCTCTTAAGCATGCGTACCGAACGGTTTTAATGAAAGGGGGCAATTCTCTATCCCATGCAAAAAATTGTCTTAATGAGAGTATTATTTGTGACAGCGTACTGGCAAAGGAGTTCGTCGAGTTCTTTCTTCTTGAGGGTCGGGGCTTTGTTAAAAGCAGGTCGAATATATAGTTCCTTAACTTGTTGAACCGAAGCTAGTTTTGTATTAATCTGTTTCTATGCAAAGTGTATTGGAAGTACCTGATGGAGTAAGAGAGGGAAACGAAAAGCTCGTAAAGGTAACTGTTGCTGCTTCCACGAAGATATTTCAATTGATTGAAAGAGAAGGAAGTGGAGACTTCCTCCGTATTCGAATTACTGGAGGAGGGTGTAATGGATTATCTTACAAAATGAAATTTGTTCCCGAACCGAAGGAGGGTGATATTTATGTTCTTAGTGAATCGGTGAAAATTTTAGTGGATTCCAAAACCGCATTGTATCTCAGGGGAACTCTTCTTGAATATTCAGATAAATTAGTCGCAGGCGGTTTTAAATTTTCAAATCCTAATGCGAAAGCAAGCTGTAGTTGTGGAGAAAGCTTCAATCTTTAGAAATTTAATAAAAAATAGGCTTGCTTACAACGCTCCAAGCTTGTGGAATTGAAACATTATTCAATTTATTCAATTTTATCAAATCTCTTGACAAGCTATAAACTCAGCTAGCCCACATGGTTAAAAAGCCAAGTGGAAAAAATAAAAAGCGGTACAACTATAACCGTGATTACATTCGAAAGAACGACAAGATTCGTGCTAGAGAAATTCGTGTAGTTGGTCCAGATGGTGGGATGCTCGGTGTTATGCCCCCGGAAGAGGCTTTAAAAATTGCGAAGTCTCATCATTTAGATTTGGTGGAGGTAGCATCGAACGCCGTTCCCCCTGTTTGTCGGATTTTGGAATTTGGTAAGTACAAATACGAGATTAGCAAACAAAAGAGAAATAAAGCTAAGACTTCAAAGAGGGTGAAGGAAGCTAAATTTAGACCTCGTATTGAAGAGCATGATTATGTAACCAAGCTTAGAAGATCTGAGAAATTTCTTCACCAAGGAAATAAACTTAAAATTACCTTGATGTTCAGGGGCCGTGAAATGGAACACATTAATCTCGGTATGGACCTTGTAAAACAGGCAATTAAAGATCTGGCCGGTGTTGGAAAAGCTGATGATACTCCAAAACTTAATGGCCGCTTCATTATTGTTAGTATGTCACCTCTCCCTCAGCATCAAAGAGTTCTAAAGTTTAATTCTCTTGATGAGATTGATATTGAAGATGAGGAAGAAGATGATGACTCCGAGGAGGATGAGGAGGAAGAAGTCCCAGAATCTAAAGATTAGTTAATCATATCTCCGTTTAAAATTTAAGATTATGGATTGGAAATTTCTCCTGCTTGTTGCTAGCGGAGGAGCGATTGGATCTTCGATTAGAGCCATTTTTTCTATTCTCTGTCGTGCGTGGTTACCTTGGCCTACCTTGATTGTTAATGTTGTTGGGGCTTTTTTGATTGGTATCTGCATTAAACATTGGGAACAAAATAGTGAGCCTGAATTTTTTCGTGCATTTTGGATTGTGGGCATATGTGGAGGGTTTACGACCTTTTCAACATTTGGACTTGATGCATTAAATTTCATCAAGTCTGCGCAATGGTTCCATGCATTTATTTATGTCGGTTCTAATCTTTTAGGAACCTTTCTTGCCATTTATCTCGGGTTTCGTTTTTACGCATTGGTTAATTCATAATCTTTTCTTGTCTCTTGCTTCACGACACTCTTTGTGAGATTATAAGTCAGTGTTGATTAGAGTCGTAACCTTTCTTTTATTAAGCAATTCCCTGTTAAACGGGGTTGTTGCCCCCAATCCATTTTTAAGGCCTGGATCTAATCGTATGCCTCCTCCTCCTAGTAAACCAGTTATAAAACCTAAACCAATTACTCGTCCTAATTTCGCAAATGAAATCGAGTTTAAAGGATATTTTATTCTAAAAGGGCAGGCTTATTTTTCTCTTTTTAACAAAAAAGTTAAACATGCAGAATGGATAACGATTAACGAGAAAACCTACGAAGAATTTACTGCAGAAAAGTTTGATTTAGAGACCGAAACTTTAACAATTTTATTTGAGGGCCAATCATTTGAATTAAAGTTAATTCAGGCAAAATCTGGAACCGCTTTACCTTCTTCGGGTAAAATTACTCCCAATATACCAAGACCAAGTGCTAGTATTCCAAGATCTAATACGCCAAAGTATATGCCCCCAAAACCTAAAACTACCCCTCAAATTCCAACCTGGCTAGTTAATCGTAATAACCCTAGCCGTGCTCGAAGTTCGACAGCAAGTTCAAGTACAAGTCGTGGTTTTGGAACAGGTCTTCCTGGTCTGCCTTCTCCCGGTTCTGTTCCAAGAAGAACCTTTAGTTCAAGCCCAAAAACGAACACAAATGCCCCAAGTAACCCATTCACAAACCCGGAATCTCGACCAGAACCGAGTACGGTAACGCAGACCAACCCTCAACGCTCTGCTAGCACTCCTTCCGAAATTCAAGACTCAAGCACAGGTTCCTTAAATAATTCAGAATCTAGTACCAATGGAGGGAATGGTAATTCAAATATAGAAATTGATTTGGAAAACCTTCCTCCCCCCCCACCTCCGCCTAATATTCTTCCGCCTAGTCCACCCCCTAATTTACTGCCATCGCGTGAAGAATAAGATATTTCTTTTCCTATTTCTTCTCCTGAATGTGGAAATAAAAGCAGACGATACATTTAGGCGATTAGGTAAATTAAATAATGAAAACTGGGATGGATATTATGCATTAGGAGCAAATCAAGGCTCTTATTCATCAGGTATTAACTATCCCAATTTGTCCTGTGTTGGCGCTTTACTTTCAAACGATGGCATTCTTGGAACTGGTACTTTGATCTCCCGGAATTTAGTTATTACTGCAGCTCATTTATTTAAAAATTCTTTATCCAGCCCTAATCCGAAGAATTCTGATTGGGAATTCATATTGAATTCAGATTATGGTAAAGCCCCTTCAAATTTTATTTATAAGGTAGAGAATATAATTATTCATCCCGGATGGATTGCTAGACTTTCAGAGAATAAAGGATTAGGTGATGGGGATCTTCTTGGAGTAGACTTAGCTTTAGTTCTTCTGGATAAGGATGTGGAAGGAATATATCCAGCAAAGTTATTTAATGGAATTGAGCCAATAGGTGAAAAGGTTGTTATAGCTGGTTTTGGTAGTTTGGTCGATGGAGTGTCTGGTCTTGTGTCTGGTCAAAATGAAAGAAGGGTAGGGGGAGAAAATGTGTTAGACCGAGTTGTCGTAGAGGTGGATGCACCCAGTATCAATTCGGCTCACAAAGGTGGTCTTCTTGCTATAGATTTCGATTCTCCTCAAGAAAATTCTAATTCATTGGGCCAAAATAGTTCTGTAATTGATTATCTTGGATCAGGTGGTAGCAGTTCAACCCCATTATCTCTTGAGGCTAGCACAGCAGTTGGGGATAGTGGTGGACCGATCTTGATGATGATCCAAAATGCATGGCGAACTATTGGTACGGTTTCCTACGGGACATCTGATTCAACTTATGGGGATGTCACCGTTTATTCCCGAATAGCTAGTCAGCATGAATGGTTAGAGCCTTTTATGGGTAACTGGAACCAGGCTCGGGATATTGGATTTGATGGTTGGCTGGAGTTGGATTGGTTCGGAACTTTTTTCTCTCATTCTAATCATTGGAATTTCCACCCATTGTATGGTTGGTTTTATGTTCCGAGTTCAACTGGCGAATCTTTTTGGGCTTGGCAGGGGAACCATTTAGGATGGTGGTGGAGTAGCCTCTCAGTTTATCCATTTCTTTATTCAAGCAAGTTGGAAAGTTGGATTTATGTAAATATTAATCAATCTAAATTTGATGAACTTGTTTATTTTGATTATAAGAAAATGCATTGGAATGTAGCACCGAGCACTGATTGAAATGTACCTCGCATAAATAAATTTTCCTCCTATTATGTTTTAGTTTAATGGAACCCATTGTAAGTTTATTTAAAAGACGGGAACTACTTTGGCAGTTTCTTTTAAGAAATGTGAAATCAAGGCACAGAGGGAGTATGCTTGGAGCATTTTGGTTGCTTGTAAACCCCTTGTTAATGCTTGGTTTATATGTGTTTGCATTTGGTGTCGTGTTTGGAGGGCGCTTCACAGACTCTCCTGATGAATCAACATTAGATTATGCGTTGGGAGTATTTTTAGGGTTGAGCATACTAGGTTTAGTTTCAGGCATAATCGGAGCATCTCCTGGCATTATCGTAGGGCAACCAAATTTTGTTAAAAAAGTGGTTTTCCCCCTGGAGATTTTACCTGCGGCGATGACGGGTGCCTTGGCCTATGATTTGATTATCGGCTTATGTCTCTGCTTTGTAGGCATTTTGTTTCTTGGGTCTGGGATTTCTTTAACAGTACTGCTAGTCCCGGTAATTATCGGACCGGTTTTTCTTATAGCCTTGGGTTTGTCCTGGTTTTTTTCTGCGTTAGGGGTTTTTATTCGAGATGTCGGACAGTTGGGCGGTTTTCTAGGACTAGCCTTACTTTATTCGAGTGGTGTATTTTACTCAGCCGAAAAAGCAAAAGATACGGCTCCCCTTATTTGGAATTTTTTACAATGGAATCCGCTTTTGCAAATTATTGACTCACTTCGTCAGGTAATCCTATGGCATGGACAACCAAACTGGTGGGCTATTGGATATGCATGGATATTTGCAATTGTAACCCTGTTTTTTGGTGCTTGGTTTTTTAACAGGTTACGTCCTGCATTTGCAGATGTACTTTAATCAGATTGGTAAATTTGTTGTGCTATTTCTGTCCAAGAATTTTTGTTTGCCCAATCTTTGCCAGCATTGCCTAGTCTTTTTCGTAAAGAAAAATCATTAATTAATTTTTCTAATCCGTTCCTTAACTCAATTGGAATTTTTGGGTCAGTTAAAATCCCAGTCTCGTTTTCTTTGACCGCATCTTCAACTCCCCCGGTTCGATGAGCTAAAATGGGTAAGCCATGTGAAGAGGCTTCCAAGAAAACAAAGCCAAATCCTTCAATGCTTTTAGCCCTTGGCATAGACGCGAGCGCAAAGATATCTGCTGATTCGTAAACCATTTTTAATTCTTCGTCCCCCAATTCGCCCAGAAAGGACACTTTGCAATTTGTACCTGCCACTTTTTTTTGAAGTTCCCGAAAAAATTTCTTTTTTACGATCGGCCCCACAAAAACACATTCCAGTTTTTTCTTTAAATCAGCGGGCAAAGCACAAACTGCTTCTATCAGTAGATCTTGTCCTTTTCTCGGATGAATCCTACCTACGCACAAGACCTTAATCTTGGTTTTAACAGCTTTTTCCTTATTACTTAGATCTCCCTTTACTTTTCTTGCTGCGGCCCCGGGTAAGAGCAAAATTCTTTCTTTTATACCCGGACAGAATGTCTCAACTTTTTCTTTGTTAAATTTTGATAAAACATGAATTGTTTTTGTTTGTTTTAAAAGTTTCTGGAAGAAAAAAGATTCCACTGGGCTTTTGCAAAATCGAATAAGTTCGGATCCATGGATGGTAATCAAGAGTTCAGGAAGCTCTTTAAATATCCACCCGAATCTAATAAATGCCCTGAGACTACCTGGTTCAGCAAGATGAAGAACTGTATTTTTTGGCATTTTTGCCTGTTGTTTCTTAAAGTGCTTAATTATCCTCCAGGAGCAGATCCAATCCTGAGAGCCTTTAATAGGTAGGGATATAAAATTAGAGTTTTTTTCAAATTTTGCATATTTTGGTACCCATCCTTCGATCGAAATCCCAAGTTCTTTAGATGAATGAATCAATTCTTCACAGTATACCCCTGCACCACCACGCTTGGGTGGATATTCATTGGTTATGAGAATAATCTTTTTGTTGTCCATATTCACTCGTTCTTTATTCTTTATGTGATTATCTCCATCTGCAAAGCACAAATTTGCTAGAGTTGTAAAAAATAATGAAAATACGAAAGGCATTAGTTACGGGTGGTTCATCGGGAATCGGTTTATCCATTTGTGAGCATTTGTTATCTGAAGGAGTTGAGGTTTATTCCATTTCGAGAAACCCTTCAAAAGTTTCAAAAAATAAAAATTTAACCGAGATTGCTTTGGATTTGGCAAATTCTGATAAAATCTCGAATTTTGTAGATAATTTTATCTCACAGCATGGACTTCCAGATTTGCTTGTAAATAATGCTGGTTATGGTGCCTTTTTTGATTTAAATCAATTCCCGGATCAAGAAATTCTTCTTCAAACTTCGGTCTTGTTTACTAGTCCAGTTATTTTATGTAAAGGTTTTGCACCTAAGATGGAAGAGGCAGGGCTGGGCATTATTGTTAATGTCACTTCACTTGCAACATTGTACCCTTTACCGTACATGTCATTATACAACGCTAATAAATCAGCGCTTTCCGCATTTACCCAATCCATGCAGTTTGAATATGATAAATTTCCCCGTTGGATTGATTTTAGGTTAGGAGATATTAAAACTTCCTTTAACAAATCTGCTCCAAAGCAAGAAGAGAAGATTCAAAATGCTAAAATGCGCAATGCCTGGATTCAAATTGAGAAACAATTAGATGAATCTCCATCACCAGAGGTGGCATCGAGACAATTATTTAAAGCAATTTCAAAGGAAAAGCAGGGAGTCGTATACGGTGGTAGTTTTTTCCATGCTCAAATTTTACCTTTGATTTATCGATTTATTCCTAACTTTTTAATAATTAAATTATTGCAAAAATATTATTATGATTAAATAAAGTTTAATAACTTACTTTTAAAAAGTAGTTCAACAATTTTTTACCCTCAAAATTAATTGATTTTTTAAGATATGAAAAATATTCAAACCATTAATTTGCTTGTCCCAATTTTTTTAATTGTTGGGCAATTTTTAATCCCTGAAATTTCGTTTGGGCAAGATAATCAAAAGATTTCTACACAGCTCAATGATTATGGTCTGACCACCACCACCTTACTAACAGAACCAACTATTGCCGAAGATCACTCTGACCATAAGCACGAGCATACTCTTTTTTCTAATCCTACTCCGTCTTCACTTATTCGCATCGGTGACAAAATCTCACTCACCTACGATTTTCAACAAGCCCACTCATTTGACCTCACAACCGGAGTTATTTCATATAATGGGGTTCCAATTATGTTTTCTGCCTACAAATCTATCTCAGCCGATTCCAATGGAACTGAAGAAATTGGGATAACTGATGAAGTATTTTTGGGAACCAAAGAAACTCTGATCGCAGATTTCGATCAGGATGGAGATTTGGATATTGTTTTCGAATCAACAAATGGAGGTTTCTTCATTAGCGAAAATGAATTACCTTCTTCTTTTGATACCTCAACCAATTTGCTTTCTGATAAAAATCACTCGCTAACTGAATGGGAAGATACAATTGAGTTTAGTCTCAGAGAAAACGGATTGACTGGAGTTGAAACTCTGCAAATCGGAAATTTTAGCGTTTCAAGTGATGGGTTACACCTTGGTAAGTCTGAGTTTCAGGATTTAGATCTCTCTAGGATTGAAGATATTGGTGGTCCCTCACCAGAGTGGGATTTTTCGGTCAATCGAACTCTTGATGGTATTACCTTTGGGTGGGAGGATTCACCCAATTCAAGATATTCCCTCAATTTATACAACGGGGAGGACATAATTATTCCCAGTGATCATTCAACTGAACACGCAGAAGTTAATTTTTCCGAATTCGGACTGAATGGAAATGAGCCTTTAAGCGGAGAATTTTTGGAATATGGCTTGAATGGTGAGTTTATCCGTGCGACTCCAAAATTCGTACTATTTCCAGACTTCAATAACCAAATATTTCGTGTTTTTATTGATCAAAAATGGTCTGAACCCAACAACCAGGGAACGCTTGAAGGTTTTACCATTCGCTGGGACGAAGATCGAAACGGATCGGTGTTCGGTATGGATTTATTCCACCCAGGTGGTGGACCGTTCCCCAGACCGAATGGTGAAGAAGGAGATGATCGAATGTTTTTCAAAAAGGGA
>CBFHYW010000032.1:0-15147 GCA_965660135.1 Opitutales bacterium | reverse complement strand
ACCCCGTTCCATGGGGAAACTACTATATTAATTGAATTAAATATCGAATCCGACAGAAATAAGCCAAATATGACTTTTTATGTGATCATAGTGATCATGTGCTGCAGTAAGATAATAACGGTAATCTAATTGAACACTAAAGTTTTCAGTCAAACGATAGCCAGCACCCAAAAGAAAATCATATGTAAAACCCGTGCCACTGATATCTTGAATGGCATCCATGCCCACAATCCCGATGCCCATACCAAGTCCTGTACGAAAATCAAAGCGCTCGCCAATTTCTTTTTCTAGAATAATACGTCCCAAGAAATTATGTAAACTTGCAGACAAACTATTCGAGGCATCGAAACTTAGATAAGAATATTCAAATTCTGTTCGAACCCCACCAAAATCTTTTCCAATTTGTGCTCCCATCATAAATCCGGTATCCGGAGTGTAGGGGGATCTTGTGAATGAATTATTCGTGCGAGTCCGAATAGCCCCATCTTGGGGTAAGACTAACCCAAGTATTGGTCCAAAATAATAACCTTCCAGTCGACGGTAAGATTTTGAAGCGTAGAGTTCGTCATAAGCTTTTTCTAGATCGGCGTCTTCGGAAGATTTTACAGTATTAATTCCTTTATCAACTTCAACTGATCGATTATCAGCAGGTCGAGAGGAAGGAATTTCACGAACTAAATCAGAGTCGCCTTCGACATATTCAGGCACTGGAATAAAAGGGATCTGGGAAGGAGATGAATTCTCTACTTCAACAGCTTTTGAAATAGGAAGTTCGAAATTTGTCTTGGGAATAGATGGCTTTGCGAGAAGGTTAGCTACCTGATCTTCGTGGTTCTGAGACCGTGCCTTAAGGTTAGCAATACGATCTGATAAGAATGGATCAGCCTGTTGACCAAATAGGTTGAATAATGGCGCGAGAAGAAAACAAGAAAATACTAAAAGAAAAATAAACCTAATCATGGAAACTAAATGAGGTAGCACATGATTGATAAACTAATTAAAAAAGTGAAGAACTAAATTAAAATAAAAAAAGCGCCGGGCGGTAGATTGGCGGGAACCGCCCGGCGCGGGTGTGGTGGATGGGAAATAAAGTTATTAATGTGAATAAATTCTTTAATGGATGCAATACAAAACTTCATTCGTCCTTATGAACAATTCGTTACCCGCAATAGCCACTGATGAACGAGTGTTGTCATCATATGTTCCACCCAACTTGGCAAGGTGGATGATCTTACCATTGTTTGCTGAAACAACAAGAACCTCACCATTATGATTCATCATGTAAATTTTGCCATCGCCTGCAGTTGGAGAAGAACGCCATTTATATTTACCAGGAAGTTCGAGGCTCCATTCAATATTACCATTCTTTGGATCAACCCGGGATAATGTTTTTTTAAGATCACTCAAAATGAAAAACTTTTTTTGATAAAACAAGGGCGTCGGAACATCAGAAGTAAGTATTGGTTCTTTGCTCGTCTCCCAAACTAATCCATCCGTGCCTTGCTTCGTGCCAGTGAAATCAGTTTTAATTGCAAAAACAGGTGCTTTTTTAGGTGCACAAACTAAAGCAATTCCATCACCAATAACAGGAGAGGGTACTAGGCGCCACCACTGTTGCTTGTGATTCGGGTTCCAAGTCCCCCACCGCCAAATCTCTTTTCCGCTTTGTGCATTATGTCCAGTGAGAACATCTCCACCAGCAATAATTAACTGATCACCATTTGGAATAATTGTTCCAAATGACTCCAATGATTCCTTCTCTGCATTAGAAGGTCTGTGGTGCTTCCAAATTGTTTTTCCATTTTTCGGATCCATGCAAAGGATAAAAGATTTTGCACCATCCTTACCTCTACCGTGTGCAGGTTCATTTCTTTGAAGTACTGGGAGGTAAAGCTTTCCCTCATGTAGAGTCGGAGTTGATGAGAAAGTCCACTGAAAGCAAAAATCTCCATAATCCTGTTGGATATTTCTACGCCATTCTTCACTTCCATCATAACGATATGAAACCAAATCCCCATTACCAAAGAAAAAGACTACCCGTTCGCCATCAGTAACTTGAGACGGACTAGCATAATTGGAACGAGAATCTAATTGGTAATCAAAACCATCATTATTCCCAGGGCGATAACCGCTCCCGGCATTTTTTTGCCAAAGAAGTTCTCCTGTTTGACGATTAAAGCACAGAGCAAGTAATTCACCTTTACCAGATGACTCATCAGAAATTTTGATGGATGAAACAAAAACGAACTGGTCTGATATAATAGGTGTGCAGGCAGATGGACCTGGAAGATTAAACTTCCACTTGACACCAGTCTCTAAATCAAATTTCCCTGGCAAGGAATCAGATGTATTTGAGGAACCATTATAATTGGGTCCCCTCCAGTTACTCCAATTTTGAGCATTAAGGATAATTGTGCCCAATACAAAGATCACAGGCAGGCGAAAGTGTAAAACAAACTTCATGGTTTTAAAATAAGTTCCCAGCCTGCTTAATTCGAGACAAAAACATCAATTAAAGTGAATTTCTGAAACAGGGTTAATCTACCTTAGCAAATTATCTACGCGGGTGAAAATCACTTAATTAATGAGATGAAATCTAGGGAACTTTTCATGTAAGTAGATCGTAATTAATTCAGTTCTTCAAAGTTTTCTATCTCACTTGCCTGATTTAATTTGCGGTCCCGCATATCTTCCTCGCACCATAGGACTAAATCCTCCATACCTCTTTGTGTTAAATTACCATTAGAGTCTCGCTCGAAATCTAGTTTAAAATCTTCGTCAATTTCAGCAGCAAGTGCCTCGGATTCAGTCCCATGAATTTTACTCCTACTCCAATGGATAAAAAAAACAGCAAGAATAAATACTATAAAGATAAAAACTAGGTCCATAATTGACCGTCAAAATTTAAAGATTAATCTAAGACAGGCTCGATAGTGTAAATAGCACCAGAAACTTTTTGAGCCATAATAGCTAGTAATTTACTTAATCCTATGATTTCTTCATTTACGGAATTCGGTTCAATAGAAGTTCTGACATTTTCTTTTCCATTCAAAATGGGATAAGATCCATTCTTGTAATCCCTGCTAAAGATTTCCCATCCTGCCTGTAATAAAACCTCGCTCCTTCCCACCTTTTCAAAACGGTAAAGAGTAAGATTAATATCATACCTAGTTCCAATCTTTTTTCGATGAGGATAAACTGAGTAAAATGGACTTTTAAGATATCGTGAAAGATTCAAACCCATTACACGCCCTACCCCATCAACGATAGATTCTCCCCAACGGTCATTCTCACGAAATTCGATCTTACCCTTTTGGAGTCTGCTTATAATCCTGTTCTCCTGCAAATAAGAAGGCACTTCAATTTGCTTAAGGTAAAATGTGCAACCAGGTAAGTCCTCATCTTGCGAGAAATGATTAGGTTCCTCTGAGCCAGAATCATTCTGGTCGAAATCAATAGCAGATAACAAATGGAAGGTTGGTTCCACATGGGTAGACTCGGGCACAATGCACGAGCTCATTATTAATAATGTTAATAAAATTAGAAAAGATGAAAATATATAGTGTGTCATTCTGAAATTTCGCCCTTACCCCGTAGAAATGCTTGCGGGTTTCTCTCCAATAAATCAGCAAGAGATTTTAATGATTTAGACATTGCAGAAATATCTCTCATCGTGCTGGAAAACCCGAATCTAAACTCGGAAGAAGGGTCAAGCATTTGGTGCAAGCCATCTGCTAATAAACTTACCTTGCCCAATGCTAACTTAGCTTCTTCTGTAGCTCCAACCAGCTTTGGTCCCAAGGGAACATAAGAATCTGATATTTGCTTTAAAAAAACTTGCAATTGACCATTAGTAGTCGACAACTCTTTACTTAAATTACCGAGTTCCAGCTCGTTAAGAGCCTGGGTCGCAGTGACCATCAGTTCGCTTATTTGCTTACTCAGTTTTTCAAGATTGATACTTTCACTTAGTTCAGCAAAAATCGACGCACTCGTGGGCAATTCTCTAAATCCATAGAGTTCAGTCTTTTCATATCTTTCATGCCCTGTCGTCAGATTGATGTATAAAATGCCGGTAACAAAGCTCTCTTGAATAAGCTTGGCTTGCAAACGGTAAATCACCTCTTCCTTTAAAAAACCATTGGCATCAAAAAGTTGATTGTCCTCCTCAACCATATGACGCTTTACTAATTTCCGGTTAATTTCGACAAGAACTGGAACTGGACCCGCCTCAGTTGCGTCCCCGAGGAAAAATCGCTCAACGCGACCTATCCTTACTCCGTTAAGAGTGACCTTGCCGCCCTCGTGCAGACCATAAACATTTTCATGAAAAACAAGCACAAACCTTTCATTCTCACCACGAAAAGAAGAAAAGCCTCCAGTGAAAATAACAAAGCCTAGAATCAGGACTAATGCACCAAAGCAAAAAATTCCTACCAATGCATTATTTCCTTTTGTTTTCACGAATTTAAAATATGAAGCTTCTGCGTTGTTTCGCAATCTTAGATTTCATTTGATTGATGTGTTTCTTCGAAGAAATTCTCGAACTCGTTCATGTTCACAATTTGAAACAAGTTGACTGGGTTTGCCCTGCACGAGCAAGGACTTTGTCTCAGCATCCAGAAAAATAGAATCATCAGCAATTTCAAAAATGCTCGCAAGTTCATGGGTCACCACCACGAATGTAACCCCGAGACTTTCCTTTAATTCATTGATTAAGTTGTCCAAACGATGGGAGTTCACTGGGTCTAGCCCGGCGGAAGGTTCATCGAGAAATAATATATCTGGATCCAGAGCCATAGCACGGGCTAAACCTGCTCTTTTTTTCATACCACCACTCAATTGAGATGGGAAAAAGTCACCATAACCAGAAAGTCCGACAAGATTTAATTTATACCTTGCTAAGTCATCAATTTCAGCCTCACTCAAATCAGTATGAGTTTGAATGGGCAAGGAAACATTATCCACCAAGTTCATCCCACTCCATAATGCACCACCCTGAAATAAAACTCCGTATTTTTTCAAAATTAAAGATTTCTCGCCTTCAGTGCCCTTCCAAAGATCCAATGAGTCGACTAGTATGCGACCAGACTTAGGCATTAGAAGTCCGACCATGGCTTTGAGTAATGTGCTCTTACCACATCCGCTTCCACCCATCACAACAATACATTTTCCTCGATCGGCACTAAAGGAAACTTTTTCTAAGACCTGATATTCCCCATATGCCAAGTTCAGATTTTCAACTTCTAAAATAGGAGAGTGCTTTGGTTTATCCTGTATCATCTCAAACCCAAATAGCTAAAAACAATTTCGAACATTGCATCAGTAATTACAATTAAGGTAACCCCTACAACAACCGAAGCGGTTACCGCTCGACCTAAAGATGCGGAGTCACTTCCACTATGCATCCCCTTGTAGCAACCGACCAATCCTACCAGCAAACCAAAGACAAGACTTTTCAATAGACCAGAGTAAACCTCCCACATGCTGTTCAATGCGACTTGAGTTTGTTCAAAATAATGAATTATTGAAAAATCCATAACTAATGTTCCCACAGTCAAACCACCCAATATTCCAACTACATCCGCATAAATTGTGAGTAAAGGAATCATAAAAATTAAAGATAATGTACGAGGTAAAATCAAGAACTCCATCGGTGAAATTCCGAAAGTTCGCAGAGAATCAATTTCTTCATTAAGCTTCATACTTCCGATTTCTGCAGCAAACGCAGCACCAGTTCGGCCTGCCATTATAATTCCAACCATAAGAGCACCCATTTCCCGGACCATGGCAAGACACACTAAATCAGCTATATATATTTTTGCATTAAACTTCTCCAGTTGAACACTGCCGACAAAAGCAAGAGTTAATCCGGTAAGAAAGCTTATTAACGTAATAATGGGTAAAGCTGACACTCCACAATTACGGCAAGCAATGCTAAAATCCAGGAAGCGTGCTTTTGACCGTCCTGTAATTAATTTAAAAATTGAAATTATCCATTCTCCAAAAAAATCAAAGACTGAAAATGTTGCATTTCTGAAATAATTAATGGTCTCATCAATAAGCTCAATTGATAATGAGAACTCGTTTTGTTTTTTTTCCTCAAAACTTGGCTTACTCAATTCAAGCAGGCGAGTTAACCCGACGGGCAAGTTCTCTATTTCCATCTTTTTTCCAACTGCCTCGAGGTCCTTTCTGCATTTATGAAGAAAAGAGACTAAAGTTGAGTCCCAAGAAATACCCGCATCTAGGCGAAAACTAAAAACCTGAATGTGAGCTTGATCCTTCAATAGAGTCCGCCATTCAGCTCGAACATCTCCACCAGACTTATTTGCGATAGACCAATCTCCACGAAATGTACAAATCCCCGAACCTTCTTTTTTCAAGAAGTGAATATAGGAATCGGGCGATTCTACTTGCCTGCACTCATCGGTAGTATTGACTTTTATATGCATCTTTAAAATATCATAACAACGACAAACATCAGAATAAACAATGTCAATACGAGCAATCTTATTTGATCTGGACGGTACATTAATTGATCAATTTCAAGCAATATATAAAGCTTTCAGCCAAGTTATATCCCAGATGGGTTTTCCGAAGCCCAGCTTTGAAACCGTTAAAAAATCTGTTGGCGGAGCATCAGAGGGAACAATGGCAAAATTGATTGGAAAAGAAAACGCAGAAGAAGCTGTGCGATTACTTAGGCCTGTCTTTGAAAAAGAAATGCTAAATGGATTATTTGCATTACCTGGTGCTGCAGAAACCCTCCAATTCTGTGAAAATAACAATATTAAGACTGCAGTACTCACTAATAAACATGGTCCACATGCACGAGCAGCCTGCGCATACTTAGGCTTAATGCCCCCACTAAAATTTGCCATGGGGGCAAACGACACAAAATGGAAAAAACCTGAGATCGAACTAACTACGCTAGCACTTAGTAAAATTGGGAGTAGCGTAGAGGAAACGATCTACATCGGGGATTCGCCCTACGATTTAAACACGGCTAGGAATGTTGGAATGCGCTGCTCTCTAGTTTCAACTGGTACGCATAGTTCATTGGAATTAGCAGAAGAAAACCCTGATTCAATCGATCCGGATTTATTTACCCTGACTCAAAAAAGAATCAAGCCTTACATTTAAAACTGATTCTTCAAATGGGATAATTTTTTAGCGATTAAACACCCTCGAGAAATTAGTCAATATAACAACATGATTGACTTAATTTAAATAATTCTATTTTTTTCACATACCCTACCATGAACAAAAGCAATCAAGAAACTAAGATTGCCACGAATAGATCTTTTGTTGGCAAATTTAATTGGAATGAGATTGAAGAAGGTTTGCATAGTCGCAAACTTTTCTTCCCAAGAAATATAGCCTTTGTCGCAAATACTTCATTAATTATGGATGCTTGCGAAAAAAGCCTCGGTTTAGAAGATTTACAATTCAGAAACTTCACCAATTTCGCGAGCATGCTCAAAAGTGGTGCTGATCGAACTTCAGACATTGTTGTACTAATTGGTCAATTTGCTTCTGCGAGTAGAGAAAACTTTGCAAAGTTGCTCAGACAAAGATCGCATGAACACCTTCAAGTTATAATTTGGGACGGATCTTCTGTTGATCATTTAATTATTTCAATTCAAAAGTCCCTTTCCCTAATTGATCAAACCAATACTAATGATTTTGTTGTCGAAAAAATAATTGAGTCGAGCAGGACCTCCTCGGAGCAGGTTCCTCAGGCAAACTCATCGCCAACCTCCCCAATGATGGCTGAAGACGATTTCAGAAACCATCTTAATCGTGAGCTAAAGGGGAACCTTAGTCATTCGCCCGAGGAGGTACTGGCAAAAGCAATTGAGATAATTAAAGATTTAAAATAACTTTCAATTTGGCGTTTTTTACCTTCTGCAACTTCCCCTTTAGCATCTGGTTATTAGTTAACTATTTGACTAAATGAGATGGTCTGAAAAGCATCTTAGTTTCCGAGCAAAATTCTTTCTTTCAAGTTTTTTGGCTACCATAGTCCTTCCTCTTCTTGGCGGATGGGCTCTTTATCATCAAGATATCACGAGTACTAGGAAGCTAATACGCTTAAATCTGATAAATCAAACCTCCAACTTATCTCGTTTAATCTATCCAGCTCTTGCATTTGACGATAATCAATCTGCATATGAACAAATTAAAGGATTATCAACCGACCCGATGTTAGGGAGCGTAGTTATTTGGAAGGTCAACAACACACCGCCAAATGACCTCCTTCTTTTCTCAAGCTATCCAGCTAATAAAAATCAGGATTCGAAATTAAAAAATATCATTCCAGGGGATATTTTGATCAGAAACCAAATCACTATTTTTCGATCTATTGATCAGGGCAAGCAAAGGCTTGGTATGATCTCTGTTACACGCTCGTTGGATGATTTAAATCAAAAAATGGCAGAATACCTACAAGTGGGCATTCTTTCTGCCCTTATCATATTTATTATTATTATATTAATAACATTTTGGTATCAAAGTTCGCTAACTAAACCCCTCATGGAACTCACTACAGTTGCCAAAAAAATCTCCTTAGAAAAAGATTACACAATCAGGGCTAGCAAAATAAGTTTTGATGAATTTGGAAGTCTTACTGACACCTTCAATGAAATGTTAAGCTCTCTCCAATTTTCAAATTCACAACTTCGGCTGGCCAACGAAGATATGGAACAACGCGTTGAAAGAAGGACGAAAGAGCTCACTCTTTCAAACCAAAGAATTATTGAAGAGATGCTTGAAAAAGAAACAGCCACCCAAGAACTTATAAGGACTAGGGATCAACTTAACCAAAGCCAGAAACTCGCCAATGTGGGTCAAGTATCTGCCAGTATTGCACATGAACTAAGAAACCCAATGGCTGCGATAAGAAACTCGACCTACTACCTAAGGCTAAAGTTAGACAAAGATCAAAAATTGCTAGAACACCTGGAATTAATAGATAAAGAAATTTCAAGATCTGATGATGTAATCAAGGGACTACTTGAAATTACGAAAGGTGGAACCCTTAAGAAAACTAATACAGATGCAGAAGAATTAGCGATCGAGGCAATGAGCTATGCAGATGTATCAAATACATCAAAATTAAAAATCAAATTTGCACCAAGTCATTTTATGATCATGGTTGACAAATTGTTATTCAGGCAAATTTTATTTAATATCTTTCATAACTCAATACAAGCCATGCCAAAGGGCGGTATAATCGAAATGAATTTAGAAAAAACTCCTAATGATATGATTAAAATCTCTATATCTGACGAAGGAAAAGGCATAAAACCTCAGATAATTAAGAAAGTCTTCGACCCTTTGTATACGGATAAAAAAGAAGGTATCGGCTTAGGTTTATCCTTGTGCAAAGATTTAATTTCGAGGCATGGTGGTACTATTTTCGCCGCGAGTATCTTTGGTGAAGGAACAACAATTGAAATAGAATTACCTAACACCTAACCTTTAAATAATAATTAAATGAAAAAGAATGAGATAAAAATTCTAATTGTTGACGACCACCCAGCAGTTCGTTCGACAATGATTGATGTTTTAAACGAAGAGGGGTTTATCACCGACCATGCAAAAAATGGTAAGATTGCTCTAACAAAATGCCTTACCAATACCTATAACTATGTCCTCATGGATGTCCAAATGCCCGAAATGAATGGCATAGAGGTATTCCGTGAACTAAAAGCTAAAACAAGTAACACTCCAAAATTTATTTTTTTTACTGCCTACTCACTACCTGAGTTAAAAGATGAAGCAATCAAACTTGGTTGCTTAGCGTTTCTGGCAAAGCCAATAAAAATTGAAAGGATTCTTTCTTTGATTCAAAGCACTAAAAGCTTGCCGGTACTCGTATATCTAAAAAGTGCCAATCAAGCAGAAGAAATCGTTAAGCGACTACAGGATGAAGACTTTTATGCTTTATTAGCTAAAAACATCGATGATGCCCTTATACAATTAAGGCAAATTAATTATAGTTTTTTAATTTTTGATTCAGACCTACCTGGATCCGAACAGGAAGCACTTCACAAAACGATTAAGACGCTCAAGATCAATACAAATTGCGTAGAAACAAATGAAGATGAATCCATTGAGTTGCCACTAAGAAAGGTCCATCAACTTATTTAGAATCAAAGCCAGATTGAATGTACAAATGTGTACCGATATTAACCAAATCAAAAAGCTCAATTACAGATTGATTCTTCATCTGCAGGCATCCCGAACTTGCGGGAATTCCAATCTGTTGCTCATGATTGGTCCCGTGAATGTAAACATAACGCCTAAAGGTATCAACCTCCCCACCTCTATTTACTCCCTGCTCTAAACCCTCAAGTCTTAAAATCCGACTTGTGATCAGATTTCGATTTTGTATTTCTTCCGTACACTCCTCGGCCTTCAATCCAATTGAAACACGCCCCTCAAAAACAGTACCTATCTCACACCCCTCACCTATTTTTTCGCAAATATTATGTAACCCCCAGGGAGTCCCCAATGAGTTTTCAATACAAGATGGAGGTCGTTTAGAACTAGACATTTTATATCCTTTTACTAGTTTCCCCATTTGCAAGTGATGTATATGCTGTCTATCTATACTGGCTAGAAGCAAATGTTCGCTCGCATTCAAACCAAGAGAATTAATCTTCTCTTCATACTCAGAATATAAATTATTAAAATCCATTGAAAAAATATAGAATCGGAATTGTAGGTGCGACTGGAGCAGTTGGCCAAGAAATTATTCACTTATTGGAAAAAAGAGAGTTTCCCGTTGCTGAAGCAAGACTTCTGGCATCTTCCAGATCAGCAGGCAGAGAAATGAATGCATGCGGTAATCTTGAAATTGTTAAAGAGACCAATGAAGAATCATTCAAGAATCTTGATATAGCTATTTTCAGTGCTGGTTCTAAAAACACTGAGGCCTACACTGAAGCAGCCAGGAAAAATGATTGTGTTGTAATCGATAACAGTTCAGCCTTCAGAATGAACAAGGATGTACCTCTTGTAATACCAGAAATTAATGGCGATGCACTTGAAACACATAAAGGTATTATCGCAAACCCCAATTGCTCAACTGCGGTCGCGCTTATGGCACTTTACCCCCTCCATAAGCGTTTTGGCTTAAAAAGATTTTTTGCATCTACCTACCAAGCTGTGTCTGGAGCAGGAAGCGAAGGAGTAACTGAACTTGAAGACCAGGTAAAAAGTCAATACTCAACCGAATCAATCGAACCGAACCCTGATCCTGTATTCCAACATCCTATTGCCTTTAATCTAATACCGCATATCGATAATTTCAGAGAGGACGGGTATACAAAAGAAGAACTTAAAATGAAAAATGAAGCCAAGAAAATACTTGGTCTTCAGTCACTTAAAGTCTCTTGTACTTGTGTACGCGTTCCCGTTTTTCGAGCTCACTCAATATCAATAAACGCAGAATTTGACTCACCTGTAAATGTACCCGACGCTAGAACCGCTTTGGAAAGTTTTGAAGGTACTGAACTTTGGGACTTGCCCAATGCCTTGAGGTATCCAATGCCTATTAATTATTCTAAAAAGGAAGTGTGTGGAGTGGGGCGATTGAGACTAGATCAGGGTTTTTCAAATGGCCTAGCATTATGGGTCGTGGGAGATCAACTTTGGAAAGGCGCCGCACTCAATGCCGTCCAAATAGCAGAGGAATTAATTCAAAGAAAATGCTTAAAAACATTGTAAAATAAGCTTTAGGCATAATATATGCTAAACTCAAGCTATGGATCCAATCACTGCAAGCGGAGTTTTCTCATTAGGCAAAGAAATAATCAATCGAGTTTCATCTAGCTTATCAGCAGATAAGTTGACAAAATCTGCTTCATTCGAAAGTCAGCTAGAAGCTAGTAAAAAGCCCACGGTTACTACCACTGACCCAAACCTTCAAATTCAAAAACTTGAACATAGTATTAAGGCTGATCTCTTAAAGGATCCGGAAACTGCAAATTTCTTTCAACAAAATCAAAATAATAATATTTTCCTTGAACAAAGAGCTGATGGTTCAGTCCAGTTCGTTTCATCTAATGGCGATTCCTTGATTTTAGACAAAAATTCTCCCCATTGTGCAGCTACGAACGAATTACTTGAGCTTTGTTTGGAGAACAAGATAAATCTTACAGCGATGCGTCCAAATGCGGTAACCTTTAATTCCTAATTAATCATGGTTGCAGGCGATTCTACTGAAAATCGTCTAAATTTTGACCAAGAGCAAAGACCTCTATCTGATTTTCTGCTCATAGAGAGAATTAATCAGTGCCCAAAGTTGGCTTCGCTTAAGAGTATAAATGATACTCTAAGTGAATTATTGGAATCGGATGATAGCTTTGTAAGTCAAATTGCTGAAGTTATTAGATTAGACCCCTCCCTTACCACTCGAGTTCTAGACTTGGTTAACTCTATTTTCTTCGGAAGTAGCGACGGGCAGAGAATTTCTGGCGTAGAAGAAGCATCTATTTTTTTAGGTCTGAACCGAATAAATGAGCTCATTTCAGCTACGCCTGTAATTGAGGAAATTACAGAACTAGGAAAAAATGTCTCATCTTTCCCTTGGATCAACTTTTGGAAACACAGCATTGGAACTGCAATTTTGACTCGGGAGATATTATCTTTAGCTGAGATTAGTTACGAAGATGAGGCAGATTATGTTGCTGGTCTTCTGCATAACCTTGGGAAATTAATCCTCGCGATAACATTTCCAGAATTATTTGATAAAATATGCCAGCAAACACTCAAAGACAACTCACACGCAATTGAAATTGAAAAACAAATCATAGGGTGGGATCACGCTAAAATAGGTGCATACTACCTTTGGAATCACCACATTGATGATCAGGTAGTTGAGGCAGTACATTACCACAACACCCCTAGCGAAGCTAAAGAGAATAAAAAGCTAGCTTCAGCTATACAGATTGGGGATATACTTACCTGTCAACTAGGAGTACTTGGAATTGAAAATTACTCACCTCCAAAGAATAGCTATAGAAATGTTGACGGTTGGAAAATTCTATTCGAAGAAAAAAGTGATGAAGAAATGAATATTTTATCCGACAAATTGGAGCATACTTTGGATCGAGTATCCAAAACACTTCACGGAATTTTATAAATTCATAATCTTACCCACTGGTCATCACGAGCAGCTTTGGCAACTTTAATTGCACCTATTGCAACAAATGGCTTAACCTCTCTAGAGGAAATCGTAACCTCCGGATCCTCATAACCATCATCAGAAAGTAGGCGTTGGAGTTCTTGATCAACATTTCTGATTCGGCTTCCGCCACCAGTTAAAATAATATTTTGCAGTAAAGAAAAAACTGACTGAGGGGATGCCATAGCAATTACCTTCTTCAGTGATTCAAAGATTTCCTGCAAGAGTTCGTTGCAGGATTCTCCGACTTGCTTTCCTATTTCAATCTTCCTTGGTTTTCCACCTACAGGAATCTTAACCCGAGCTCCAGACTCACTTTCCCCGACATAAGAATAAGACTCCTTAAATTTTCGAATCATGGATAAAGGCACATCAACCTCAGGATATTCTTCACGGATAGCTTTATCCAGTAAAACATCAACCTCGTTTCCTGCAAATGGAATACTTAATAAATCCTCTGGTTTAGGAAAGTAACCCTGGACAATGCAAAAATCAGTTGTACCAGCTCCAATATCAACAAATAAGGAATTACTTACGGGGTCTTTGTACTCGGGGTCCTGAAGTCGCCCCTCATCCCTCATACCTAATGCCGCTAAGAAGGGTTCAGGGATAAAAAGAATTCCATCAAATGCACCCTTCGCAGCTTTCTTTAAATTATCCTTTGCTTCGGCGTCAGCAACTGCAGGAATACCAATTACGCACAAGACTTCACGCTTAAATTCAGGATCTACCATATCGCGAATGTGCCTAAGGAAGGACTTTGTTGCATCAATATCGCTAACCACACCGTCACTCAAAGGGTTTACCAAACGCAAGTGAAGTTCATTTGATACTGCATCATCTCCATGTAACATTTTTGAATTACCGGGAAGAATACCTGCAAGGATTCCGTCTTCCGGGTACCCAACAATCGTAGGGACTAAGGTTCCGGTATTTTCATCAACTCCTGGCTTATTTAACTTTGTCACAAAACATGACTGTAGGGTACCTAAGTCCAATCCAACATGAAGCTTTCTTTTCTTTTCGCCCGATTTCCCTCCCCCATTTTCTAAATTCGGTTCGTTCATAGATGATTCATTTTCTTTGGTTGGATCTTGCATTTTTGAAAGGGATTATGGATGACTGCAATTATAAAACTAAATATTATATATTTTTGGCAATGAAAACATTTTGATGTGAACAAATTTATCAATCATCCGTTACAAGCAATTCATCAATCATTGCTTCAATTTCATCAAATTTTAGACCGGTACCCACTGGTGGATCTAGTTCGTTAATAACCTCATCTAAATTTCCATCAGTATGATCTTCGGCAACAGGAACATCAACATCCAGATCTTCAATAATACTTGGTTGAATATCGATCTTTGAATTTTCTGGTAAAACTGCTGGTTGAATATTTGACAAAGCATTGATTGCACTTTCAAGGCGTGTTGATAAGGAATCTAATTTTTGGGAAACCGACAAAACTTCGCGATGAACACGGGTGGCAACACGAGCTTCAAAGCGGGCAGCAAACAGATCAAAAGCAACCGCTAATTCTTCTGCCCGTGCAGACTCGTCGTCAAACATTTCCTTGAGTTTGGCTTTTTTTTCTCCGGGCTCAAGAGAACTAGTCTTTGCCCAAGCGACGACAAGCAGGGGAATTTCATCTTTTAAAACTTCAATTGCTCCATTTTCATCGCCAACCAATCTCTTAACGCAGGCTCTTCGAAAACCGCCCTTCAATGCTTCCAATGGACTTCCACTTGTACTCATATATACTTATATCCGCTATCGAATCTAAATGCCTTTCACAACCTTATTCTAAAACAAGCTGCTGGTTCTCCCATAAATTTGCATCGTCTAATATTTTTTTCATTTCGTCCGATTGAAAATTCATTCTGTTTACCAAAAAAGACATAATATCCGACGGGATTTCGGCTTCAAAACTTTCTTCCCCATCTAGG
>CBFHYW010000031.1:0-15199 GCA_965660135.1 Opitutales bacterium | reverse complement strand
AGGCTCTGGAAAAAGTTCTGCCGGGAAGAAGTGAGGAAATTTATCAGGACATTCAGGAAATCAAACAAATTAGTTCGCTCGAAGCTTTGCAGAACAGACTCAAACATTGTGGAGAAAATGGAGAAACCCGGGCACAGGAATGGGCCACACTCATGGAATACCTTGTTGGGCACGGAGCAAATGAGTGCGTATCAATCGACCTGTCTATTGTTCGTGGTCTGGCATACTACACTGGATTTGTCTACGAAGCATTTGAAGCGACCGGAGAAGGTCGAGCACTGGCTGGCGGAGGAAGGTACGATCACTTGATCAAAAAACTTTCGGGTAATGTGGATATGCCCGCGGCAGGATTTGCGATTGGAGACATGACTCTGAACGACTGCCTGAAATCAAAAAATTTGCTCCCCAAGTATATTGTTGCACCCGATATTTATTTAATTTGCGGAGCAGAACACAAAAAATTTGGTTTACCTATTATTGCACATTGTCGAAAAGCTGGATTTTCTGTCTCCTACTCACTTAAAAACTCAGCTTTTGGGAAACAATTTAAAGAGGCTGGTAAAAGTGGTGCTCGCTACGGGCTGATACTGGGCGATCAGGAACAGGATAATAGCGAAATCAAGATCAAGGATTTCAGAAGCGGACAGGAACAAACCGTTCCGCAAAAAAACCTGATCGAACGGCTGGAACATTTTGATGAAGAAGGAGGAATCAACCCTTAATAGAGTTAGTTATGGAAAAGGAATTACCAGATTACCAACTTGAGCAGCTCAAAAAAATCAAGAAAACGAGCAAAACAAACAGGCGAGGTTTCTTTAATAAAATCACCCTCGGACTGGGCACTGCTTTAGCCTCAGGATTTTATCTAAAATTCGAAGCTAACTGGTTGGAGGTTACCCGGAAAAAAATCGAAATTCCCACTTTAAAAAATAAATCTCCGATCAAAATCCTTCATCTTTCTGACTTGCACTTTTCAGACAGTGATTCCTTGGAAAATATTGATTCTGCATTAAGGGAAGGTTTTGCATTGAGTCCAGATGCCTGTGTGATTACTGGCGATTTCATAACTGATCAAATCTCCGATCAAGATATTCTGACCCTTGGAAAATGCCTGAAGAAATACTCACTAAAAGTCCCAACCTTTGCCACATTGGGAAATCATGATGGAGGATCTTGGGCAGGAGAAAATGGTGGACTCCCGAACACGAAAAAGGTCGAACAAATGCTTAGTCATGCAAGAATCAAACTCTTACATAATAAGCGCGAATCGATTTATTTAAAAGGACAGGCACTTTCAATAACAGGAGTGGGCGATTTATGGTCCCAAACCTGTATACCAGATAAATGCTTGCCAAAAAAATCATTCCGTTCAAGCACTGGTCCCTCAATTGTGCTTTGCCACAATCCCGATGCAAAAGAACTGCTGGCAAATTATAAGTGGGATCTTATGCTTTCTGGACATACACATGGTGGCCAGTTTAAAATTCCCTTTTTGAACTGGACCCCCTTTGCACCAGTGAAAGATCATTCTATGGTGGAAGGCTTACATAAATGGAATAATCGACAAATTCACATAACCCGTGGTGTAGGGAACCTTTGGGGAATTCGCTTCAACTGCCGACCTGAGGTTAGCCTACTAGAACTAAGTCCAGCCTAACAGTGTCTAAGATTTATTTCTTAGATGATCGGGATCCACCTTGGTTTCCGGATCCGTCACGAAGCAACAGGGAAGGAATTATTGCAATTAGCGAAACCCTTGGCACTGAACGATTAATTCTTGCTTATCAGATGGGTATCTTTCCATGGCTAAAAACCGGAGAGTACCCAGTTTGGCATTGGTTTTCTCCCGACCCTCGATTTCTATTATTTCCCGAAAAATACAAACTGGCCAGAAGTACAAGCAAAGCAATCAGGGAAAACCTTTTTGAAATTCGAATAGATCATTGTTTTCGCAAAACTATGGAAGCCTGCGCCCAATCAGAAAGACCCGAGCAGGAAAGTACATGGATTGAAAATGAGATGATTGATGATTATGAAAAACTTCATCAACTTGGAATTGCACACTCCATCGAAGCCTACCATGAAAATAAACTAGTCGGCGGATTGTATGGCTTATCTTTAGGCAAGGCATTCTTTGGTGAATCCATGTTCTATCTAAAACCTGAAGCCTCCAAGGTTTGCTTGGCAAAACTAGTTGAAATTGCCACGCAAAACGGCTTTGACTTCATTGACTGTCAGGTAAAAACCAATCATTTGGAAAAGCAGGGTGCGACTGAAATTAGGAGAGAAAGCTTTCTACAAAAACTTGCAATTACCCTCGCTGAGCCCCCCATCAATCTGAATTGGAATATAATCAAATAACCTTTCAGAATTGCCCAAGAGGCAAACTCATGAAAAATAGGGCTATATGAACGAAAAAAATCCTGAGCACGCAAACCTCTCCAAATTAGGAGAAGGAGGCACTCACCCGAAACGATCTTTGGAAACTTTTCCAAACCGGAACCCAGAACGTGACTATATCGTTGAATTAAAAACGGACGAATTCACCTGCCTTTGCCCAAAGACCGGTCAACCTGACTTTGCAAATATTTTAATTCGTTATGTTCCAGACGGAAAGATCGTAGAATCAAAATCCCTAAAACTTTATCTTTGGACATTCCGGGACGAAGGCACATTTCACGAACACTTTGCCAATCGCTTGCTTGACGACTTGGTTGAAGCGCTAAAACCAAGGTGGTGCCGTGTGGAAGTTGACTTTAATGCCCGTGGAGGAATTGGAATTATTGTTTCTGCTGAGCATGGAACCGCCCCAGAACTTGCCTATTCATGACCACACACAATGTAATTCGCGTTGGCGATCTTCAAGTCTCAAATAATCTCCCCTTCTCTCTCTTTGGAGGAATGAATGTGCTCGAATCCCGTGAACTGGCACTGGAGATAGCGGCACAATATAAGGAGATTACGTCGCAATTGGGCATACCTTATATATTCAAGGCATCGTTTGATAAAGCAAACCGCTCATCCATACATTCATTTCGCGGACCAGGTCTATTGAAAGGGCTTGAAATTCTAGCTGAAATTAAAGAAACCTATCAAGTTCCAATCATCTCGGATATACACGAACCTGAGCAGGCAAAGCCTGCGGCTGAAGTGATTGATGTGCTCCAACTACCTGCGTTCCTATGCCGTCAGACTGACCTGGTAGTCGCCCTCGCAAAAACGGGCAGACCGATCAATATTAAAAAGGCACAATTTCTAGCTGCTCATGAAATGGGGCATATAATTAACAAATTCAAGGAAGCAGGAAATGAAAAAATTCTGCTCTGTGAACGTGGGTCTTCATTTGGCTATAATAACCTGGTTGTGGACCCGCTCAATTTTGGGATTATGAAAGAAACAGGTTGCCCGGTTGTATTTGATGTCACCCACTCTCTTCAAATTCCAGGCGGACGGAGCGATTCTGCAGATGGTCGAAGACAAGCGGTTTCTCAGCTAATGCTTGCCGGGATGAGTCAGGGGATTGGTGGACTCTTCCTTGAGTCTCACCCGAATCCAGCACAGGCAAAGTGCGATGGACCATGCGCTCTCCCCTTGAACAAGCTTGAGGCTTTTCTCAAGCAAGCCAAGGCAATGGATGACCTCGTCAAAGGCTTCCAACCAATAGAGATAGAATAATTTTTTAATCTTATAAAAATGAGCGAATCAGAAGATTCCTGGGACTTACTCTATAAATGGTTTCCAAGTCTGCCCAAAGAAACTTGGGCACAACTTCGCGAATACACCGATCTGTTACGCGAATGGAATGCCAAAATCAATTTAGTATCCCGCAAAGACATGGAGCGCTTAGAGACCAAGCACCTCGCTCATTGTCTAACCATAACAAATTTTTTGCGACTCATGCCCAAAGCTCAGGTACTAGATGTGGGGACGGGAGGCGGACTTCCAGGCATCCCCTTAGCGATCTGCTACCCTCAGGCAAAGTTTACCCTAATGGATTCAATCGGTAAGAAGGTCATGGTGGTTGAAGACATGGTTCATCGCTTAGGATTAAAAAATGTTGAAATTCGACGCGGGAGAGTGGAAGAAATGCCCAAAAAGCGATCCTTCGACTTCGTAATCGGACGAGCAGTAACTGCTCTGCCCACTTTCTTTGGATGGGTAAATAACAAAATTCGCAAGGGTTCAAGGAATTCTCCTGCCAATGGTATTCTTTACCTCAAAGGAGGTGATTACAGCGAAGAATTAAAAAGCTCCGGTTTGCACCCTGCAAAGATTTGGAAACTGGATGAAATCATTCCCCAAGCAGAACTTGGAGAAAAGTACTTAATTCACTTTAAAATATAATCCCTAATTACGGATTATAAATCTTAAACAGTGCTTCAGCGATATGTGAAGGTGTCTCAGCCACGGAAATACCCGCATCCAGCATAGCTTCTACTTTAGCTTCCGCAGTTCCCTTACCTCCCGACACAATCGCACCGGCATGGCCCATCCTGCGACCAGGAGGTGCTGTCCGACCGGCAATAAATGCAGCACAGGGTTTGTCCACATTTTCCTTGATGAACGCGGCAGCTTCTTCCTCAGCAGTTCCACCGATCTCACCAATTAAAATAATTGCATCTGTATCTGGATCCTCATGAAAAAGTTTAACCGCATCAAGGTGACTAGTTCCATTAATCGGATCTCCACCAATACCAATACAAGTAGATTGTCCATGACCAGCCTGGGTGATCTGCCAAACCGCTTCATAGGTAAGAGTTCCCGAACGCGAGACAATTCCAACCTTTCCGGGCTTGTGAATATAACCGGGCATAATCCCGATCTTACATTCGCCTGGGGTGATAATACCCGGGCAATTTGGCCCAATCAAACGGGTGGATGAAGTAGCAAGACGGGCATTCACTTCGGCCATATCTCGGACTGGAATTCCTTCAGTAATTGCAATGACCAAAGGGACTTCAGCATCTATTGCCTCGAGAATAGAATCAGCGGCAAAGGGAGGAGGCACATAAATCGCAGCAACATTTGCACCTTCCTTATCGACAGCATCCTGAACCGTGTCAAAAACGGGAACAGAATCCTGAAATTTTTGCCCGCCTTTACCTGGGGTCACTCCGGCCACAACATTGGTGCCGTACTCCATGCATTGAATGGTGTGAAAACTTCCCGCACTTCCGGTAATGCCTTGAACTACTAGTCGGGTATCTTTGTTTACTAAAACGCTCATTTTAAATTTCTTTGTTTAAAGTTGTGATGATTAGTTAGCTTCTGCAGCCAGTTTCACAATTTTCTCAGCCGCTTGGGCGAGAGAATCAGCAGGTTCAAGGGCTAATCCACTATCAGCTAGAATTTTCTTCCCCTGTTCTACATTGGTACCCTCTAGTCTCACAACCAAAGGAACTTTCATATCCAATTTTCGGGCCGCATTTACAATTCCTGTGGCAATCACATCACATTTCATGATCCCACCAAAAATATTTACGAGAATCGCCTTAACCGCGTCATCAGAGACAAGAATACGAAACGCATTTTCAACCTGCTCCTCAGTTGCCCCTCCACCAACATCAAGAAAGTTCGCCGGAGAACCGCCATAATGCTTAATGATATCCATCGTGGCCATGGCAAGCCCAGCACCGTTCACCATACACGCAACATTTCCATCCAGCGCGATGTAGTTCAAATCGAACTTGGAAGCTTCAACCTCCTTTGGATCCTCCTCGCTCAAATCACGAAGTTCCACAACATCTGGATGTCGAAAAAGCGCGTTGGCGTCGAAATTCACTTTGGCGTCCAAGGCAAGAACATCTCCGGAAGGAGTGGTAACCAATGGATTAACCTCAACCTGAGAACAATCTTTTGACCAAAAGAAAGCATACAACTTGGTGACCAACTTAACGCATTGCTTGAAAGAATCACCAGTCAGTTTCAAACCAAAAGCAATTTGGCGGGCCTGATAGGAACGCAAACCCAAAGCAGGATCCACGATAACCTTAAGAATTTTCTCGGGTGAACTCTCAGCCACTTCCTCGATATCCACCCCTCCTTCAGTCGAGGCAATAATTACAGGTCGTGAGGTTGCACGGTCCATGAGTACAGCAAGGTAATATTCCTTCTCGATGTCCGTGGCTTCATTAAAATATACTGTGCTTACTTCTTTTCCTTCCTCACCAGTCTGCTTGGTAACCAAAACATTACCGAGCATGGCCTGAGCTTTTTCCTTAGCAACCTCAGGGGAGGACACCACATGTACTCCGCCCTGGAAACCATCTTTGAAAGTTCCCTTACCTCGTCCGCCAGCATGAATCTGGGCTTTAACTACAATAGCATTACCCTCAGGCAGGCTAGAAAGTGCGTGATCAAAATCTTCTGCAGATTGGGCGACGGTTCCATTTGGCACCGCAACACCTGCCTCTGCGAAGAGTTGTTTTGCTTGGTATTCGTGTATGTTCATGGGAAGAAGAAATTATGCAGACTGACATGCAAAAAGATCCATTCAAGCCTTTTCGATTTTTTGGAAAAAAAATATTTTTTAAAAAGGACCAAGGCGTGGAGGATCCGGATCCATGGACAGAACGGATGCATCAAAGCATTTCAGGATATATTCCTGCTTTTCCCTTTCAAAATCAGGGTTATCCCAAAGATTGAAAAATTCCTGCGGATCATTTTTTAAATCATAGAATTCTCCCTGATTAGTTCCGTGGTAAACAACAATTTTCCAGCATTCAGTTCGAAGCATCGTTCCATAAGCCTCCTGGTGAGTCCAAGCATTATAGTATTCAGCATAAACCTGGTCTCCACAATAATCTTGTTCTTCTCCGCCCTGAAGTAAGGGAAGCAAACTTTTTCCCTGGACCGCAGAGGGAACCTCAAGACCAGCAGCCTCTAAAAAAGTGGGCATTAAATCAATTAATTCAACAAATCCATGTACCTGACGGTTTTGTAAAACTTGGCCATTCGGCCATCGCATAATCAGGGGCACCCTCATTTGACAGTCATAAAAATGGGGCCCTTTAAAATATATTCCATGATCACCAAGCATTTCACCATGATCAGACATAAAAACGACCAGCGTATCAGCCGCCTGCCCGGTTTCTTCGAGGGCATCAAGGATTCGTCCGACCTGGTCATCAATAAGGGAAACCATAGCCATGTAAGCTGCATAGACCTTCCGTCGGTCATCGTCGGTCATCCTTTCAACATGAAACTCTCCGGGATGGTTATGAGCCCATATTCGATCAAGTTTTTGAAAGGTGGTTTTTGCATCTGCCTCCTTGGGATGAATGCTTGGGAGAGGCATATCATCAAAATTAAATTTTTCGAGATATTCCTTTGGCGGATCAAATGGATGATGCGGATCAAAGCAGTTAAAACTAAAAAACCAGGGCTTTCCCTGTTCGGACTTAATAAACTCGATCGTTTTTTCAGCACACCAGGTCGTCTGACTATATTCAGCCGGTGGACCATTACGAACATAAGGACCGATTTCCTCACCCTGTAGACCGTACCAATCCTGTCCCTGTTCAGTTAACCATTTTGTGTATTCATTTTCCTCCCAGTCGGGCTGTGGATGATGTGACCAATGAAAGGGGTCGTATCCGTCATCCGTTCGTTTTTCCACTTTCCCATCTGAGCAGGAAGCCAAATGAAGTTTACCAGCCAATCCACACCGATAACCAGCATTGGCAAAAATCTTCGAAATCAGAACCTCATCAGAAGGAATCGACTGCCCATTTTGCCTGCAACGAGTTGTCCGGGGGTAGCGCCCGGTTAAGAAGGATGCTCGACTTGGCGCACAAACCGGACTTTGACAGTAGGCGTTATTAAAAGAGGTTCCCTGTTCAACCAGTTTATCCAAATTTGGCGTCTGAGCGAACTGATTTCCCAACGCACGAATGGTATCAAAGCGCTGCTGGTCAGTACAGAGCCATAAAATATTGGGCTTATTTAACATAAAGAAATGAAAATCGGCTTGCCTGTTTCCTAGCAAGTGAATTTTGAGTTAGCTTGCAAACTAATCAATTTTACCAAGACCTTGTAAACCTCAATAATGAAAAGAAGCAAAGCAAAGCAAATTGCTCAGCGTAACCTGAACCTGTTCATCTGTTTCCGTATGCTTTTTAATGCCAGGTTCTATTATCCGGTATACGCCCTTATTTTTCTTGAGCACGGATTGACCTGGGAAGAATTTGGAATACTCAATGCCATTTGGGCAATTACGATTATCGTACTGGAAGTTCCATCCGGCGCATTAGCAGATACCCTGGGTAGAAAAAAGCTTCTAGTCCTCGCCGCTGTTTGTATGATCGTGGAAATGCTTGCCCTTCTATTTGCTCCAATGAATGGCAGTGAATATGTATTCATCCTCTTCGCACTCAATCGAATAGTAAGCGGGCTGGCAGAAGCTGCTGCGAGCGGAGCAGATGAAGCCCTGGCCTATGATTCCCTAAAAGAAGCTGGGCTTGAGAGTGAATGGAGCAAAGCTCTCGAGAAAGCCCAACGCTTCACATCACTCGCTTTTTTCTTTGCCATGATGACTGGATCGGTATTTTACGACGCCACATTTATTAATCATTGCCTGGAATGGTTAAACCTCACCATTACCATTTCTACAGAAACGGCAATCAAAGCACCTATCTTTTTAACCCTTCTTTCATCGTTAGTTGTTTTTGGTGCCACCCTCCTGATGAAAGACCCTTTCAAAAAAGAGAAAATGGGAGCTTGGCAAACCATAAAATCCTCCTTCTCTAAAACCACGGAGGCAGGGGCATGGATTTGGAAGACCCCCCTGCCCTTTGGTATTCTACTTGCCACGATGGCTTTGGATAATGTGATCAGACAGTTCCTCACAATCGCAAGTGCCTACTGGAATGTGATCGAACTACCCTTGGCCACTTTTGGATTGGTGGCATCTGGAATGTCCCTTATGGGGTTTTTCATTCCAAGGCTTGCCCGTCATTTAGGTGACCGTTATTCCCCGCTCAAAAACTTTTTTCTTCTCTGTATAATCTTACTTATCGGGCTTTGGGGAATTGGTTATGCCATACCCTATTGGGGAATCTTACCGGCCATCCTTCTCTACGCAACGATGCAGATTATGAATTATTTGGTCAGCCGCTACCTTAACGAAGAAGCATCTTCCGATCGGCGTGCCACGGTTCTTAGTTTTCGGGGATTATCGACCAATCTGTCCTACGGTGCAGTTTCTCTTTTATATTCAGGATTAATTGCTTGGATAAAATCAACAGAACCCGACCAAATCATTGGAGGCAGAAAAATGACTGAGCAGGACTCCGTCTTTGTACAAGCTCTGGGCTGGTCACCCTGGTATTTCCTTTTCACACTTTTACTGGTGATTATCTTTTACCGTGCCCGCTTTAGAAAAATTGATTAAATTCAATCTTCTGTCTTGAACCAATGTCCTCAAAAGTAACAATCAAATAAACACTATGAAAAAATCTTTACTCGTACTTTTTCTCGCTTTTACACTCAATGCCAATTCTTTGCTCTCGGTTGACTGGAATCAATACCATGGGCGACGCTCGGATAATAAAACCGATGAACTGATCACCTCAACTGGGTGGCTGGAAAATTCCAGTGCCCAAAAATGGAAAACTCCAACCCCACTTGGATTTAGTTCTTTCTCCTGTGAAGGACAAAAAGCTTTTACACTTATCGCCGAGGAAGATGAAGATGGCCTTATGCGCGAAGTCTGTATCGCTTTGGATACTACGACCGGCAAGCGATTATGGAGCACCTGGCTTTGCAGGATGGATTATAAAAGCGGGGGTGGGAATTCCGGAGCAGTCAACAACAACGGCGGAGACGGCCCGCGTTCAACTCCTTCCGTATTTCAGGGTAAAGTCTGGGTCTATGATTCGGATATGAATCTTTACTGTATCAATGCAAACAACGGTCAAATCGTTTGGGATGTAAAAGTATTAAAGGAACATGACGGTAAAAATATAAAATGGAAAAATTCATCTGCCCCCTTAATTGAGGGAAATTTAGTAATCGTATATGGCGGGGGATCCGGACAGAGTCTCCTCGCATTCAACCGGGAAAACGGAAAAGTTGTATGGAAAACAGGAGATGAAACAGCAACCCATGCCACACCCATCGCCACCACAATCCATGGAGTCCGACAAGTTATTTTCTTTTGCACATCCGGGCTGGTTTCGATTGATCCCCAAAACGGGGCCGAACTTTGGCGCCAGTCCTTTCCCTTTAAAGTCTCCACTGCAGCCTCACCTGTGGTCGCGGGTGATCTGATCTACTGTTCTGCAGGATACGGCGTGGGTGCCGGACTCTATAAAATAAGCAAATCTGGAAACGGATTCTCATCCAGCGAGGTCTGGCGCAAAAAAAACGACATGTTCAACCATTGGAGTACACCACTTTATCATGACGGGCATCTGTACGGAATGTTTAGCTTTAAAAAATATGGCAATGGCCCTCTGCAATGTATCGAATTAAAATCTGGAAAAATTAAATGGAGTGAGGATAATTATGGCCCGGGTAATGTTATATTGTCTGGTGACAAACTTATTGCTTTGGCTGACAATGGGGAGCTTTCAATTGTCCGTGCAACTCCATCTAAGTATACAGAACTTGCCCGAAAAAAAGTACTCAGCGGAAAGTGCTGGAGCACCCCGATTTTGAGCAACGGATTAATACTGGCACGCAGCACGAAAGAAGCGGTCTGTATCGATGCCCGCGGTCAGTAATGACATAAGAAATTACTCCTCGATTGATATCTGCTCGATCCTACCGTCCGTGGTTTCAATAACCAGGTTTCGATACCCTCCGTCCAAAACATAATCACGCCAGGTGTAAATTCTTTCTTTGTATTCTGAACTTGATCCCCTCTTGGAGGAGTCTGGTTTTCTACCAATTAATTCAAAGAGAATATCCTCGCTGACTGCACGCACAAACATTCCCTCCCCCTTTAATTTCGCCTCCCACAACCTGATCGGACGAGCATTTTTCCGATTCTCAATAATCTGTATCTCCGATTCATGGGATCGTATACGGGACTTTGCCCGGGAGGAAATCGGACTATCGGGAAATTCCTCCAAAAATTCCTCGTACAGTAAAATTGCTGATTTATGATCCATACTCTTTGCCCTTTCATAAATTTCTTTATATTCCTGCGAACCGATTTTCTTTAATTCTTTGAGCGAACTTTTAGATTCTGAAACCTGCAATCGATATTCAGTTACCAAATTTTCTAATTCTTCAATTTGTAATTCAAGTGCACTGATTATTTCCTCATTCTGTAGAGCATTCTCCTGTCCATCCTTGATTTTTTCTGATAACTCATTCTTCAGACTTTCTGTTCGCGCTCTTTCAATAGTAAGAAGCCTGTTATGCTCATCCAGAGGGATGGTTTCAACCGCGGGCGGAGTTTCAACCTGACTTTTACTTTCCATCGCGGGCTCGCTTTGGCATCCAAAGAGACAGACCCCAAGAATTAACGGTACAGTATATTTTATCATATCTCCCTTAATCCCACAAAACATACACAGAGAAGCAAGAGACAAACGAGCGACTTTCAAAAATAAATGGAAAATGAATTTGTAAATCATTCACACACAAAGGAATTACTTTTAGGCAAAGTTCTATTCATGCTTGCGCATCTATCAAGATGCTCAACATTTATGAACTATGAAAAAGAAAACTAATTCCGGAGAAGAAACCCTCCAAGCTATTCGAAGAAATTCTGCATACTCCAAAGGTCGTACCATATCCTTACTCTTTTCGATCGCCCTTATTTTTCTGATAATCGTGCTGACTTTTTTAGTAAGCAGAGAATTTCCAGTTAATCACAAAATTATTACGCTGTTTACCGGAATTTTAACCGGAGGATTGGCAGGTCTATGTTTGTTGCAATTCTTTCATGCCCACTATGATCAAAGCGACTCCCTCATACAGGTTGCAAAATTTCAGGAACGCTCTCTGCGTAGAAGAAATGATGCCCTCGATCTGGTCGAAAAAATAAGAAAAGAAGTCGAGGATGAACCAAAGGAACAATCAACTGAGGATATCGAAGAAATTCCCGAGCAGGAAGATATTCAAACAAAAGAGACCAAAGAAGAAACTGCTTAAAGTTGGGTTAAGAACAAAAGTCCAGTTGTCGATACGCTTAGGATGCAAATGAAGGAGATTATATTAGTTATCATATTTAATTAAGGGATTTAAGAATGTATTTAAACTAAATATGCATCTAAGTCAAAAAATAATGGTACTTTTTTTTAAAAAAATTTATTTCCCGAATTTTTCTCGTTCTGATCCGAGAAAATAAGCGAGGGATTGAGTAACTCCATCGCTCAAAGAAGTACGGGGCATAAGGGGAAATGCTTTTCTTGTTTCCTCATCATTCAAATCAAAAATAAAGGGAGAAGGCTCAGCATTCTCTGCAAACCCAATTTTTGGTTCAATGATATCAAAGTTTTTTGATTCGGTCTGAATAGTTCGAATAAAATCTTCTATTGGATGGGTTTTCCCAAGCAGATTAAATACCCCATACCCAGAAAATGGATCAATGGCAGCCCGGGAAAATCCGGCACCCACATCCAAAGAAAAATGATAATGCTCTTTTCCCCGATAAGGAACCTCGTAGGATTCTCCCGCCACAACCGCTTTCATGGCGGATGTCATCGCTGCGGTAAAACCACGATCCCGGCCTGGACCATAAGTGGTGGCGAGTCGTAAGGAAACTGTGGCCGTTCCCGTTGCCTGATGAAAAGCCTGGGCCATCCCCTCCCCTGCAACCTTCCAATAACCGTACAAATTAAATGGATGATAAGGATCTTCTGGACGTACTCCATCAGGCCCGTACAGAGACCGGGCACCATTCACCGCACTTGAGCTGGCAAAAACAAATCGTTCAAGTGGATTTTTCAATTTTGCACAGGCATGAAAAAGGTGAGCCGTACCCAGCACATTAATATTCATTCCCTGCATTGGAAAATCCCGGCAATCAGGAGTTTGCAAGGCCCCAAGGTGAATCACATGGGTTGGTTGAACTTGCTCCACTGCACGCTCTACACTTTCGCAATCGGACAGATCTCCGGTAATAAAATGATAACCATTCTTGATCGAATCATTTTTTGGCTCGGATCGATTAAAGCCAAAAACTTCGCTTCCGCCCTCCGCAAGTAAAAGATCAACTGTATGCGTGCCAATACACCCGGTTGAACCGGTAATTAAAATTCTGCGCTTTTCTTCATTCATAATAAAATCAGTGTGGCCAATCCAAGAAAGGCAAAAAATCCGATCACATCGGTGACCGTGGTTACAAAAACCCCGGAAGCAACTGCAGGGTCAATACCCAAACGATCAAGTATTAAAGGTAATACCACACCAGAAACCCCAGCCACCACCATATTGATAATCATTGCTCCCGCAATGATCCCTCCGAGCAGGTAACGATTATCCAATTGATTGAACCAGAGAACAACCACAATCCCAGCAAGCAAAGCAAATACAATCCCGTTTAAAAGGCCCACTGCAAATTCCTTCCTGAATGTCCTAAATGCATTGTACGCAGTTAACTCCTTAGTCGCGAGTGCCCGTACGGTAATAGTCAAGGTCTGGGTTCCTGCATTCCCTCCCATTGAAGCCACAATCGGCATCAGGATAGCCAATGCAACCATTTCCTCCAGAGTACCATCAAACAAACCGATTACGAGAGAAGCCAAAATTGCCGTACCCAGGTTGACCAGCAACCAGGTAAAACGCTTAAGCGAAGCCTGCACCACCGTATCATCCACCGTTTCCTCCCCCACTCCACCAAGAAGAAGAACATCCTCCTCAAACTCCTCACGAGCGACCTCCATAACATCATCCACCGTGATCATTCCAATTAGCTTTCCCATCCCATCAACCACACCGGAGGTGGTCAGGTCATATTTTTCAAAAAGCAAAGCAACCTCTTCCTGAAGCATTTCTGCGGGAACAATAACCTGAGTCTCATCAACAATTTCCTGCATAAGGGTATCTCGGGGAGAACGTAAAATTTGAGAAAGTGAAATCACCCCAACCGGTTTTTCATCATCATCCACCACAAATAAGTCGAAAAACTCCTCGGGTAAATCCTCCTCCTCCCGTAGAAAGTCAATCGTTCGACCAACTGTCCAATCCGTGCCCACGCTCACCAGTTCGGTCTGCATTCTTCTACCAGCACTATCCTCGGGGTAAGCCAGTCCAATCTCGATATCCTCCCGCTCCTCGACTGGTACTTCGCTCAGGACTTCGTTCCTCTCCGCAGTCTCCATGTCCTCGAGTACTTGAACGGCCTCGTCGGACTCCATTTCAGTTATGACGTCCGCCATTTCCTTTGGAGATAGAGAATCTGTGACCTCCTTACGTAAATGATCTTCCAGCTCGAACAGAAGATCATGGTCCAAGTCGACCCTCACTAAATCGAGTAACCTTTTTCTTAGATTCCCCGTAAGCAAGCCAATCGCATCAGCCAAGTCGGAATGGTGAAATGCATCAACCTGTTCAAGTACCCGTTGATCACTTTCATGTTCGAGCAATTGAACAAGTTCGTCAAAACGCTCAGCCATCTCACCTGTGCTTTCAGGATCAATGCGATGGACCGACTCGATATTTTCCTTGTTTGCTTGCATGGGACAGAATGAGGTGAATTTCTCTGCTTGGATAAATCCTTTAGCAGGAACATAAACAATTAAAATTTCATCATGGCACGAAGCCGAAAAATCCGCAATCGTAAAGGATAAGCTGAACAAAAACTATGCACATCCACAGTGCATTTTACTTATCAGATAAGATTATTGTATCCTTAAGGATTTTGTCATTGCGAAGAAGGAACCTAAGTGACTGACACGGCAATCCACTGCATGCAATGTAGGCGTACGGACAATGCGGTTCGATTATTGGCTCACAGTGGATCGCCACTGGCATTCAGCCCTCGCGATGACAAGACTGGAAATGACTGGTAGTTAGCACAACCTTGTCATTGCGAGGAGAAAGCGAAGTGAGCGACGCGGCAATCCATCGTGTCTCGAGGGAGACGAACGACTTGTCTCTTCGCTTACTGGTTCACAGTGGATCGCCACGGGCTTTCAGCCCTCGCGATGACAAGACTGGAAAGGACTGGTAGTGAGCACAACCTTGTCATTGCGAGGAAAGAGCGAAGCGAAGGACGCGGCAATCCACTGCATGCAATGGAGGC
>CBFHYW010000030.1:0-15329 GCA_965660135.1 Opitutales bacterium | reverse complement strand
CTACAACACGCCCTAAAAGGCCTTTTCCTACAGGGACTGACAAGAGTTTGCCAGTTGTTCTGACCTCATCACCTTCTTTAAGAGCACTTGTTTCACCAAGGATAACGCAACCAACCGAATCCTCTTCCAAATTAAGGGCAATTCCTAGAACATTGCCTGGGAACTCGACCATTTCATTATACATAACCTTGGAAAGTCCTTCAACCCGGGCAACACCATCTGCTAAAGTTGCGATGGTACCCACATTTGTACGGGTAGCATCTGTTGAGAGGTTTTCAATTTCCTTGCGAATTAAATCAGTAATGGAACTCATTGGATATTATCAGATTATGTAAGAGATTTTTTTAGTCTTGAAATTCTGCTTGATAAAGAATCCTCGTATACATCATCTCCGATACGAAGTTTAAATCCAGCAATAAGTGGTTCATTTTTTTCTTGAACGAGGTCTATTTTACTTCCCATTGCTTTAAGCAATTTTTCGGAAAGTATTTTAGATAGAGTACTATTTTCATTCGTTGATGTTTCTAAAACTCCTTGATAGGAATTAATTTTGCGCTTCATCAAGGTCAGGTAGTGTTGAAGAATGGGTAAGGATTTACTAACACCTTCTTTTCTTAATTCTGAAATTACTTCTTCAACCCTTTGCTGGTCCGCTTTACCCTCATCATTAAGGGATAAAAGAATCAAGCCCTTGGCGATTTTTAAAGCTTTAGAATCCTTGGACATCAGAAAATCAAATTAGTTTGATAATGAAATCTCTTTTGCAGCAGATTCAGAGAAACGAGATTTCTCTTCGTCTCCCAATTCTCGTTGGAGTACTTTACTGGTAGTTAAAATGACCAGCGAAGCAATTTCTTCACGAGCATCGTTCAAAACTCTTTGTCTTTCCAATTCCATTGCACTTCTAGCCTTCTCAACGATTTCCTCCGCTTGCTTACGGGCTTCCTCTTTTTGTGCTTCTATATAGGATTTTGCTTGTTCCTGTGCTGTGGCAACTGTTTTTTTGGCCTCCAATGAAGCTTCTTGTAAAGTTTCATTCTGTTGCTTTTCTGTGGCTTCCAACTCCAATTTGATCTTCTCTGCGTTTTTTAAAGAATCAGCTATCTTTTTCTCACGCTCGTCGATTGTGAGAAGTATCTTTTTTAAAGCAAATTGCCAAATAACGAAGGCAACGATTACAAAATTAATTGCCTGAGCAATAAGAAGAGGCGTATCGACACCAAACTTTTCTACAATTCCTGTCGTTACGTCTGATAAACTTGCCAAGGCAATCATTTTGAAAATGGTGGTTTAATGATTTTAAATTAAAGAAACAAGGAATAGAAAGCCACAGCTTCAGCAAGTGCCATCCCGATAATTGATTGTACGAGAATTGCACCAGATGCATCTGGGTTTCTTCCTACTGCCTCAGCTCCTTTCATTCCAACAATACCTACGCCGATTGCTGCTCCTAGGCAACCAAGACCGCCTTGAATGCTTCCCGTTATACCTTCGGGTGCGTTTTGAGTTATTTGTGCTGCTTGTTCTGTTGCTTGTGCTATTACTTCGATCATGATGTTAATTAATTATATTATTGATTTTGAACGCCCACACTCACGGATGGTCACGAACATAAATTTAATGGTGCTCTTCTTCATGGTTACAAATTAGCCCTATATATACAGATACGAGGAGCATAAAAACTAAAGCTTGAACTAGTCCGATTAAGACTTCCATGAAATAAAAGGGAATCGATGCGGCAGCCATTGTGAAAGTAGAATTTCCTAAGCCAAACATGCTGTGCAGAAGACTTTCTCCTCCATAAACATTACCAAAAAGTCGAAATGTTAATGATACTGGACGAAACAGAACAGATAGTACTTCAATGAATCCTACTGCGATAAACAATACGCCAAGGAGTCCAAAGACTAAGAAGTGAGTTTGAGTTTTATCTGCTTTATTACCGAACCAATCTTTGATGATAGCCTTCAAACCAGCATACTTAACGATAAAATAAATCCAACAAATATTAGCAACTAGTGCTAAAGCTAGGGTCATATTAAGGTCAGCATTTCCTGGGCGTATCAGCGGTTTAGTAACGATAAAATGACCATCTTTCCAGAAACCGTCTCCAATAGTTCCAACTCCAGGGAGAAGACCACTCCAATTTTGAACCAGAATAAAAATGAAAAGACCGGAAAGTAGCCAAAAAGATGGGATGAATACCTTGCGACCTACAATTGGTTGTAAAACTGTTCTTATAGATTCAATTATAGTCTCAATAATCAATTGTCCTTTTGATGGGATCAAGGAAGTCTTACCAACAAGAAGTTTAACCAAGATAATTATGAATAATGAAACGACCCAACTTGTTACCATTGAATTGGTAATCGGTAATGTTCCGAACTTGGTTATTTCGTCAGATGTAAGACTAACTCCACCACCTGCAGCAAATCCAGTAGACGAGAAAAGAATTAAAAGTAAAACTGTAAAGGGAGATTTCAAATTAAAAACACATAACTATAAGTTTTGTTTAAAATAGGTCAATGCGGATATTTCAAAATTGTCACAATTAATCAAAACCAAGCAAAAATGAAAAACCGGAGATTTTCATAATTAAAACTATTAGCTAAACTTATGCTTTGGCGGCAACTATGCTCGAGAAGTTGGGTAATAATTGTTGGAAATAACTATCATGAGAAAACGGGAAGACTGCGTCGGATAATTTCCAATAAGCATTTTCTTTAATTTTAAGTCTTACCCAATCAAAATATTCTAGGTGATCTGTTCTGAAAAATATTTTTGAATGTTCGTGAGTATTAATATGAAGCAGATTTAAAAAGGAGTCTTGAATCAATCTTCTTTTATGATGTTTATTTTTGGGCCATGGGTCAGGAAAAAAAATAAAAATATTAGAAATCTTTAAATGTACGGGCTTGGATTGTAAAAATTCAGACGCCTCTGATTTTAGGAAAAAAAGATTTCTATTATTTTGTTTATCTTTTTTTGTGTTAGCTTTCCTAATTCTCTTGCTGATCAAATCAATGCCAACAGAAATACTGGCAAAGCGTAGATTAGAATAATGATTTAACCAATGGCCGTGGCCGCATCCAATCTCTAAGTCGAAGGTCATTGTATTGTTTAAATCAAGTGCGGGGTTAATTTCCGTATCAAAAAAATGCTGTACCCTACCCTCTCTCTCTTTTTGCTCAGAAAGTTTTCTAAGGAAATAATCCATAATTATAAAAGCTAATTTCTTTTCGTAATTAGTACCATCAAAACATTTATATCTGAGGGATTGACACCAGATATGCGGTTTGCTTGTGCAAGTGTTTCAGGTTTCACTTGAGATAGTTTCTCTGCACTTTCTTTTCTTAGACCAGAAATACCAGTGTAAACAAAATCGTGAGGAATTTTAATTTTTTCAGCATCTTTTAACTTTTCAATATTTTTAAGTTCACGAACTAAATATCCTTCGTATTTAACCTGGTAAATTATTTCATTTTTAATGTCGTCATGTAAATCAAGAAACTTTTCGGGAAGGACATTATCTTCATTCCCCCTTTTTAATTCATCAGCAATAGTTTTACCATTAGGTGTTCTCTGTGTTTGAAATAAATTAATGTAGGAATCAATAAGTTCTTGCTTCTTTTCGATGGCGGAAATTCTGGATTTTGAAAGCAATTGACACTCCTTGATTTTACTCAAATATCTAATTTCAGAGCTACTATGATTGAACAATAACCTGTACTCTGCTCGACTTGTGAACATTCTGTAGGGCTCGCTAGTTCCTTTTGTGACCAAGTCGTCAATGAGAACACCGATATAACCCTTATCACGACCAAAGATAACTGAAGACTGCCCGAGAGCTTTCCTGGCACTATTAATGCCGGCAACTAGACCCTGTGCAGCGGCTTCCTCATATCCTGAGCTACCATTAATTTGACCTGCGAAAAATAATGATTCAATTTTTAATGATTCTAAGCTTCGTGATAGTTGAGTTGGAATAGCATAATCATATTCTACAGCATAGGCTGGTCTGATGATAATTGCCTTTTCAAGTCCGGGGATCGAGTGAACAACCTTATTCTGAATATCAAACGGTAAACTTGTTGATAATCCATTAACATACCATTCGTCGGTATTTCGACCTTCGGGTTCGAGATGAATTCTGTGACCATCTTTTTCACCGAACCTAACAATTTTATCTTCAACACTTGGGCAATACCTAGGCCCGGTTCCACAGATATCCCCCCTGTATAATGGAGATAAATGAAGATTGTCCTGTATGATCTTAGCAGTCTGTGATGTTGTTCGGGTAATACTACATGTAACCTGATCTAGATTGTCATTTTCGTTGCAATGTTCCATGTGGAACCATCGCCCTGAATGTTCCACGTGGAACATCTCTTGCTTAACTCGTGTGTCGTAGAATGCAAATTTGGTGGGTTTTTTATCACCATACTGGGTTTGCATTTTATCAAAATTAATACTTCTCCCCAATAGTCTAGGTGGAGTTCCTGTTTTGAATCTTTGTAGTTTAATTCCCGCCTTGTTGAAATCTGCGGACAAGCCAGTGGAAACATGATCTCCAAGTCTCCCTCCTTTAGCCTTTTCTTGACCTACATGCATTAATGCCCGCAGGAATGTTCCCGTAGTGACGATTACAGACTTTCCGTAAAATTCAAGGCCAAGGCTTGTTTTAACTCCTATGCACCGACCTTTGACTATAATTAAGCCTGTAACAACTCCTTGAAATAAACTAATATTTTTATTTAATTCAAGTACATGTTTCATCCGTAGTTGATAAACTTTTTTGTCGCACTGCGCTCTAGGTGCTTGAACTGCAGGTCCTTTAGAGGAGTTAAGCAATTTGTATTGAATAGCGGCATGGTCTGTATTGAGAGCCATTTCACCGCCTAGAGCATCAATTTCTCGTACGATTTGACCTTTTGCTTGGCCACCAATTGCAGGATTACAACTCATTTGTGCGACAGTATCTAAATTGCCAGTAAGCATTAAAACATCTGCATTACAATGTGACGCAGAAAGCGCAGCTTCACAGCCTGCATGCCCTGCACCACAAACAATTACATCGTAAGGTTCCCCCTTATCCCTTCTCAGACCTGAATTCATTTTCCTATACAAAAATTTTTAAATAATTCATCCAACATATCTTCGTTATCCTTTGAACCTATGATTAGATTGAGGGAATCAAGGCATAGTTGAAGTTCTTGTAAAATAATTTCCTCATTACTTGAAAGCTCAACTAGACTTTTAACTTCTTCTATATGGGTCAATGAAACCCCTAATAGAATGCTTTGTCTTTTGTTTACTAGTATTGAAGGAGACTCTTCAACTTTAAAATAATTTGCCAATACAGATTTTAATTCTGTATGGATTGTATCTGAACAATTTGAGTTCTTTGATGAAGTTTTTAATACAGAATGATGTGGAGGATAATTATTTCTTTCTATAACGGAATTTAAGTCATGTTTATTTTCAATAATAATGACGATTTGCTTTTTGATGGTATTTTTAATTTTTTCATAAAAATCGGTAGGGTAGGGTAGTGAGCAATCAAGAACCAGTAAAATTATATTTGCCGAATCAATCAGGTTTATAGAACTTTGTACTCCTTCGCTTTCTAAGATATCATCGGTATTTCTTATGCCTGCAGTATCAATTAATTCAACTCGAAATCCTCCAACTGATAATTCTTTTGTAATGTAATCCCTTGTAGTACCTGGCTGTTCGTTGACAATAGCTCTTTTTTCATGAACTAGGTTATTAAAAATACTACTTTTGCCAACATTAGGGGGACCGATTAAGGCAATTGAAAATCCCTTAGATATAACCGAATTTATTTTAGAAAATTCTATTAATTCCTTAAATTTAAAAATTATAGGTGCAATTATATCAATAATTTCTGCTATATTATTTTCTTTAATCTCATCTTCAGGAAAATCAATACTAGCTTCAAATCTACATTGGAGATTTATTAAATCAGATTGTAAATTACAAAGTGTTTTACTTAAACCACCCCTTAATTGATGTTGTGCTAATTCAAGTTCTTTTTCACTTTTTGCAGCAATTATTTCTGCCACTGATTCTGCTTGGGTCAGGTCTATTTTTCCATTTAAAAACGCTCTTTTAGTATATTCTCCGGGTTCTGCAAAACGGCATTTTCTACAAATTAAATCCCCCAATATCTTTTCTGCAATTATATCATTACCATGAAATGTTATTTCTATGGTTTCTTCACCAGTAAAAGATTTTCCTAAATCGTAGTAAACAAAAATTACTTGATCAATAATTTTCCCGTCAACGGAGCGATAGGTTTTTAAAGTAGTTTGCCTTGGGGTAGGGCAGGGGGTGTCAAAAATGTCTCTGCTTAGTGTTTTACACAACGCACCACTAATTCTAATTATACCTAATGCAGATTCCCCTGCATTCGTAGCAAGCGAAATTATTGTATCTTGTTGAAGCACAGTTGTTTCCCTTGTTATTCTGCGTCTTCATCCTTTATTTGTGCTAACACTGAACCTACAGTAACCTGAACTTTTTCTAATATTTTTTCGGTGATAGTGGTCATTAATTTTTTATCTTCAATTAACGCTTGCTTGGCTGCTTCTCTGCCTTGCCCTACAAGATTCCCATCGTATGAAATCCAGGCTCCCTTCTTAGTAAGAATTCCATGCTCAATCCCAAGATCAATAACTGAACCTGTGCGCGAAATCCCTTCATTATACATGATATCGAACTCACAGGCTGTAAAAGGAGGAGCAATTTTATTCTTAACAATTTTAACTCTCGTTCTGTTCCCAATTACGGTGCCACTAGGTTCTTTGATCTGACCTATTCTCCTAATGTCTATTCGGATAGAACAGAAGAATTTAAGTGCCCTTCCGCCTGGAGTTGTTTCAGGGCTACCAAACATTACACCAATTTTTTCGCGAATTTGGTTGGTGAATATGCAGACACAGTTTGTTTTGGATATTGCGGCAGTTAATCTGCGCATCGCCTGGCTCATCATACGTGCCTGTAGACCTACTGTTGTGTCCCCCATCTGCCCATCTAGTTCCTGCCTGGACACTAAAGCAGCAACGGAGTCTAAAACCACCACATCTATGGCTCCGGATCTTATTAAGGTTTCAGTAATGTTTAATGCATCTTCTCCGCATTCAGGTTGTGAAACCATTAAGTTTTCTAAATCAACTCCAACAATTTTGGCATATTTTGGATCGAGGGCGTGTTCGACATCAACAAAAACGGCATTTCCACCATTTCTTTGAGCCTCTGCAATAACACTCAGGCAGAATGTAGTTTTTCCAGACGACTCAGGTCCATATATTTCTACAATTCTACCTCTCGGTAGACCTCCGGCACCCAAGGAAAGGTCAACAGCAAGCGATCCAGTTGATATGACTGACACGTTCATCTTGGTAGCATCTCCTAATCTCATTAATGCACCGTCACCAAATTTTTTGTTAATACCCTGAAACGCTAGCTCAAGGTCGGGATTTTTATCAGATGTTTTTTTGTTTGTAGTATTTTTTGCCATTTTAAAAGAAGATTTGTAATTACAATGGTTTTTAGAAAATGTTAATCAAGCAGTTTTATTAATTCTTTTATGTTTATAAAATTAATTTTCAAACTATTGTCTATATTTTGAATGACGATCTTCAAATAACTACATGCGCTCAAAATCTTTAGTTCTAGCTTTTGATTCAGTTAGAGCTGTGGGTATTTCATTTTAATATGAAAATATCTCATGTGATTTGGGATTGGAATGGAACCTTAGTCAACGATGCTGATTTATGTGTAGAAATTGTAAATGAACTACTGGTCGAATTTGATCAGAAACCAATCAACATTAAATTTTATTTAGAGAATTTTGAATTCCCAGTAAAAAAATTCTACAGAAAAATAGGCTTACCAACGACTCTAGATCTTTATGATTACCTTTCTAATAATTTTATACAATCATATCGTGAAAAGTATGTTCGCTGCCAACTCCAAATAGGTGCTTTGAAATGTATTTATAAATTGTGTAGTTTTAACATAACACAATCCGTTCTATCTGCGGGCATGCAATCTGATCTTGATATTTTCATAAAACACTTTCAATTAACTAAGTATTTTAAGACGATAAATGGAGTTAATGATATTCATGCGAATGGTAAGTTAGATTTGGGAATTAGACATGTTAACCAAATCTCTTGTCATAAGTCTAAGATATTACTTATTGGGGATACTTTACATGATGCTGAAATTGCCCAGGATATTGGAGTAAAATGTCTTCTCTACAGTGGTGGTCATAATTCTAAGTTGTTATTACGGGAATCAAGGTTTCCGATTATAAATACACTATCCGAAGTTTTACCTTTTCTTATCAGTTGACCAAGAAATACCATGGTATAAGGTCATCTGCTTCATGAACCGTGTATTTATTAAGACATATGGTTGTCAGATGAACGAGAGGGACTCTGAGGCAGTTGCTTGCAAACTTAAAGCACGTGGCTATCAGGTTGTAGATGATGAACAAATTGCAGATATTGTTTTATTGAACACTTGTAGCGTTCGAGACCAAGCTGAGCAAAAAGCAATAGGTAAAGCAGGGCATTTATCGAAGCGGAAACGTAAAAATCCACAATTTATTTTTGGAGTTATGGGCTGTATGGCTCAAAATCGAGGATCAGAATTGTTTGATAAACTGCCAGATTTGGATCTAGTAGTTGGAACCCAGAAATTTCATCGAATACCTGAGTATTTAGATAGCATTACGAAAAGTGCTACGCCTTTACCCACAAACATTATAGATTTAGGGCTAGAGGAGAACTCGCAAAATGAAATTAACGAACATTTAAACGATACTAAATTTAAGGTTACTTCCTTTGTTTCAATTATGCAGGGATGCAACATGATGTGTTCATTTTGTATTGTTCCTAAAACAAGAGGGCAGGAAAGATACAGAAGTATAGATAGTATAGTTGATGAAACTAAGGATTTGGTTTCTCGAGGTGTTCGTGAGGTAACATTATTGGGACAAATTGTGAATGCATACGGTAGAGGTTCACTTCCCCGTATTAATGCTAAGACCCCATTTGTACAATTATTAGAAAAATTAAATGCGATCGATGGATTGTATCGAATTAGATTTACCTCACCTCACCCAACTTGTTTTGGTGACGATTTAATTGAGTGCTACAAAACATTGCCAAAACTTTGTGAATATGCACATTTACCAATGCAAAGTGGATCAGATAAAATTTTAAAGGCTATGAACCGTCCTTACAGTAGGAAACGATTTTTAGACATAACCGCTAAATTACGATCTATTCACCCAAATATTAGAATTAGCACGGATATTATTTTAGGGTTTCCGGGCGAAACTGACGATGACTATGCATTAACTAAATCTGCGTTTGAACAAGCTGGTTTTGAAATGGCATTTATTTTTAAATACAGCGAACGATCAGGAACTCCAGCAGAGGAGTTAGAGGATTCTGTTCCAACCACAGTTAAAGAATCACGGAACCAAGAATTACTATCCTTACTTGCAAAGCAATCTTACTATTCGAATACGCATAGTTTGGGGAAAAGCTTTGAAGTTTTAGTTGAAGGCCGAGCAAAAAAAGGTAAAAATATGATGTTGGGACGGACTAGATGTAATCGAAAAGTAGTTTTTGAAGGTTCAGATGATATTGTTGGTGAATTGGTTCCCATTTTCATTAACGATGTTAGTTCAACAACATTAACAGGTGAGATCGTTAAAAAATGACACTTTATTCTTTCACACTTTTAACTAGCTTACTTTTAGGGGTACTCGGTTTTCTATTTATTTATAAACACAGTTTAACAGAGAGTACCGTTAAAGGAATTTTAAGATCTCAAAAAGCAGCAGTTATTCTTCTTACAATCGATTTGATTTGGTTTTTGAAACAACATGTTAATAATTTGGGAGAGGCTGATTTTGGTGAGTATAAATTGATTATTGGTTTAATCGGTTGTTGTATAGCTGTAGCTTCCTATTTTTTGATTAACGATTTTTTGGCTGTTCGTGCTCAATGTATACTTTTGCTGTTTTATTCAAGGGAAGCCTTAGATTCTGCTTTTCTGCAAGAACCTCAATCTCGATTATTTCTTGTAAGCGTCATCTATATAATAATCATAGCGTGCTTGTACTTTGGTGCTTGGCCTTATCGCTTAAGGGATTTTCTAAATTGGCTTTATACTGAAAGTATACGATCGAAAATATTGGGTTCAGTTTTATTTATTTATTCATTTATTTTACTAGGTGTGGCATATTCCTATTAAATTTTATGAGTGGAATTGCTTTGGTTATTTCAGGTCCTGCGGGAGTCGGAAAGACTACTTTGTGTGATAGATTATTGGACGATTATGAAGAATCCTTGTCACGCATTATTACGGTAACTACCAGAAAACCTAGACAAGGTGAAATACATGAAAAAGATTATATTTTTAAAACTCAATTAGAGTTTAAAGCCTTAATGAAGAGCGATTCATTTATTGAATATGCTCGAATTCATGAAAACTATTACGGAAGTTTAAAGAAATCTGTTAGTGATCTTTTTAGCAGAAACCAAGATGTTCTTCTAAATATTGATGTACAAGGGGCTAAATCTTTAAAAGATTTAGAAAGTAAATATATTTTTTTAAAAAATAGAGTTTTTACTGTATTTGTAATGCCACCTCAAATTGATGACCTCCGTATTAGATTAAATAAGCGAGGTCTTGATTCACCAGAGGAAATTGACAAGCGTTTAAAAACTGCAGTAAGTGAAATTTCATTCAAAGAAGATTTCGATTTTGTTATAAACTCAAAATCCAAAAGCGAGGATTATCTTGAATTAAAAAAGATTTACTTAAAATGTTCTAATTCAGTGAACTGCTAGCAATTCATACTTCTTCTTCCGGTCGATCGGGATGTAGCCAATCTAAATGGAACCGCTTCCCTCGATCTTCATCTAGTCTCTCATAGGTGTGAGCACCAAAATAGTCGCGCTGAGCTTGTAGAAGGTTTTGTGGTAATCTTTCGGAGCGATAACCATCATAATAGGATAGGGCAGATGAGAAAGTTGGAACTGGGATGCCTATTTCTACAGCTAGGCTTATAACTCTTCTCCAGTTTTTTTGATATTTAGAGATACAATCTTTAAAGTAATTATCTAGAAGCAAGTTTGCTAGCAATGGATCTCTTTCGTAAGCCTCGGTAATTTTCTGTAAAAATGCGGCCCGAATTATGCATCCCCCTCTCCAAATTTTAGCAATTTCTCCGAAATTAAGAGTCCAATTATATTCTTTTTGTGCTTCACGCATTAATTGAAAACCTTGTGCATAAGAACAAATTTTAGAGCAATAAAGTGCATCTCTAATGGCGGAAATTAAATCCTCTTTATTTTCTGGTTCTTCGGAAATGGATGGACCAGTTAAAATTTTGGACGCAGCAATTCTTTCTTCTTTAACTGCACTAAGGCATCTTGCAAAGACGGCTTCAGCCACTGTTGGTGCAGGTACCCCCATATCCAGAGCATTAGTAGATGTCCATTTTCCTGTACCTTTCTGTCCTGCTGCATCTAATACAATATTAACAAAAGGTTTTTCTGTTCGAGGATCATTCTGCATTAGGATATCGCCAGTAATTTCAATTAAAAATGAATCCAGCTCACCTTCATTCCAACTATTGAAAATCTTTCCAATCTCTGATGGCTGCAATTTTCCAATTTCAGTCATCAAATGATATGCCTCACAGATCATCTGCATATCGCCATATTCGATACCATTATGAACCATTTTTACATAATGTCCTGCTCCATCGTCACCTATATATGCAGAGCATGGAACTCCCCCTTCAATTGGGTTTCCGGGAGATGCACCCTCTAAGGGTTTTCCAGTATCAGGGTGAACTTTTGCTGAGATAGCAAGCCATATTGGTTCAATCAGGCTCCATGCTTTTCTTGAACCACCTGGCATTAAGGATGGTCCAAATCTAGCACCTTCTTCACCCCCACTGACTCCTGATCCAACAAAATGGATGTCCTTTTCATTAAGTTTTTTCTCTCTGGATATAGTATCAGTCCACTTTGCATTTCCACCATCAATAATAACATCCCCTTTATCCAGTAACGGGATTAGGGATTCAATTACGGCATCAGTTGGGTATCCAGCTTGAACCATAATTACAACTTTTCTTGGACTTGTAAGAGATTGAATAAATTCGTCTAAATTTTCAAATCCAATTAAGTTTTGAGTAGAATCTGAATTTTTTTCAAGGAAATTCTTAGTCTTGGAAAAGGTCCGATTATAAACGGAAATTTTAAAGTCATGATCGGCAATATTTAGGGCTAAGTTTTGCCCCATTACGGCTAGCCCGATTAGACCTATATCAGATGTTGAATTTGTCATAGGGAGGAATTTTTAAACTTGTTTTTGTTTTCCCGCGAGAAAAATATGAATATCAAGTTTTTTACAAATTTAAAAAATGATAGTTACTTTAAATTGGTGATGCATACTGGATAGCATTGTCAGTTTGTTGAATATCATCACTGCCAATGGTATCAGTAGATTTTCTGAAAATTCCGGTTGGGTTGGTAAATTTCGGGCTGATATTAAATTTTCTCATTAACAGTAGCATGTCACTCGATTTAGTCTTGATAGACTTTGTTGCGATGCTCCTGCTTGCATTTTTGGATGCGGTGGAATTTGTATTGGTAATCGTTTGCAAAATAGTTGCTTTAGATTTTAGTTCGGCAGAAGAAGCATTCTCCAAACTTTCTCCTCTCCCTAACCCTGCTCCGGTCAAAGCCCCTTCACTGGCCCCTTGTTTGGTGGCTTGCTTGATAAGGATTGCTAAACTATTTGATGATTGGACTCCACCTTGGATCGCACCAAATGTGGAACCATAAGTTGCTGCCTCAATAGTTTTGATTGTATCACGATCAGCGGTGTTGAGGTCAGGTCTTGCATCAAGCAATGCAACGATTTCAAATGTAGCTCCAGCAGTTGCTCCATTTGCACTGGCTCGAGCAACATCAACTAATATTTCAGAAGTTGGATTTTTCTCTTCGGGAATGATCGTTTTAACTTTATTGTCTAAGCTACCGAACGCAGAACCTTGTGCAGAATAATTTATTATACCTTGTTGTTCTGTCGGAAAATAAACTGACATCGCAGTATTTGCTGTTAGTGACCCAAGAGCAGCAGCTTGCGCAACATCCAAGATGTCTTGCCAGTTTGTTTCGTTCGGTTCGGTTGAGGATTCTTTGTAATTTTCTGCCGCAATATTAACAGCACCTTTTGCACTTCCTGAAGAAGATTTTTTTGCAATCTCTTTTCGACTAAATATTTCCCAGGCATTTTGATAATCCATGGATTTTTCATCAACAGTGGCGAGTTGTGAACCCTGTGCTGAGCCAAAACTCACAGACTGTGCCATTAAGCCAAGGTCGTATCCTTTCTCAACCAGGGAATTATCAATGGTATAGCCAATAGATTTACTGGCTACGGATTTGGCAATTACTTCCGCTGCATAGGAAGGTAGGTTAATCTCCTCAAAACTTTCATTTAAGGTTTTGTTATCATAACGGGTTGAAGCCAAAACCGCACTGTAGGAAAGCGAATTAGCAACAACTCTAGTAACTTCATAAGCAAATAGCGTATTATCTCCTTCTTGTTTTGAAAGGAAATCTAAAGCTCCATCAATAGTGCTGTCGGCTAATAGCTTTGAGAAATCATCAAATTCAGTTTTTATGGAATAACTTGTATCATTGTAATTGTCTGGATTTAGACTATCGGCTATGACTTTGTTGAAAATTGCATCAGACATACCCTTAATTGTTGATTGTACAATTTCTGTCTTTTGGGGATCAAATTTTTTAAATTCAGCATGACCGCCAAAATTCATATCCGGGTTATCGATTCCCCCAACGACAGGTACAATGCCACTGTAAAACCCTTTTGCATCCTCTGTGTTTTCTTTCATTAATCTGAGAATAGAAGAGATCGAGGATGTAATGGCTGTTTCTTGAAGAACCTTTTTATCTGATTCTTCAAAATTAGGAATATTATCCGGGTTTATATCTTGAATCGATTGTATTAAGGCATGCGATAAAAGCTCAGCCCATTTACTGGCACTTTCATCCCAAGAATTTACTGTTTCAGGAATTAGGTTTTCGAAGGATCTTTGAGATAATTCGCTGAGTGATTCATTCAATTTATCAGGATTTTCCGTTTCAATAAGAGAGGAATAAATTGATTCGATGGCGTCGATATAATCTTCGTCAGAAAGTTGGAAAGGGATATTTTTATTTTTGGTTAGGTAATCTATGGCATAATCAACCGCATCAGTTTTGTTATCGTCCGGGTAATTTGTTAAAATATTTGAAATTGAAATTTTTAATTTATCTTCATCTTTTATATCCTGCTCTGTAATACCATCAATATCTTCTACCATACTAGTATTAACATCTTGGTAGATGGAGGAAAGCCTTCTTTGGGTACTTGGGTACTCGTTATTCCTGCTTTTGATAGAATCAATGTTGAGAAGAATCGCTGTTTCTATCAAGGAGTTCTCAATGTTTGCGAAAATAAATGGGCACAAAGAAAAATACAAAGTAAACACAAACGCGAAGGCATTTGAGAATAAGTATGGGAAGGGACGCATAGGGATACAATAATTTGTAGGCAATTTATTAAAATTTCAATAGAAAATAATTAAAATCAAATTCTTCTATGGATTTCTTCTATTTCCGAGTTCGGAATATTTTAAGGTCAAACCGAGCAAAATAGAAAAAGTCATTAAGCAGACTGGAGTTTGCGCAGGGAAATCAATTATTGAATAAATTAGGAACATGAAGCATCCCGTGAAGAGAATTTTTAAAAGAAGAGATTTACATTTAATAAACTTTATCAGGGTTGCCATGATAATTGGGGTAATCAACAAAATGCCAAAAAATCCAAATTCAGAAATTTTTTGCAACCATTCACTATGGCCGAAAGCAACCAAAGGGGTGTACTTACTGTGAGCTGCCTCTAACCCCTTCATTCTCTCACTGCGAACTACCTTAGATTGGTAAATTGGGTTAATTGCTCTGTAGGAATCGAAGCCAAAGCCAAAAACTGGTTTTTCTGAAATTTGCATTCGAAGATCCTCCCATAAAAGAAATCTTAGAGGTTTTTTTCCGGAAGTAAAATTTTCGTACTGTGATTTAAAATTACTCATCATCTCTCTGGTAGTTTCTGGATGTAATTTTTTTGTCAGCACAAATAAAATAATTAAGAGAGTAATCAACCCCGAACTTAATAGAAGCCAGTTTTTAATCTTTGTT
>CBFHYW010000029.1:0-16644 GCA_965660135.1 Opitutales bacterium | reverse complement strand
GGCTTGTGGTGCCGAGGGTCGCCGGTTCGAATCCGGTCTGTCGCCCCATTTTTCTCAATGAGATTTCTTTCTTCCTCTCTACTGATTATCAATCTTGTACTGTTCCCAGGATCAATCAGTTATGCGAAGAATTTTTTTAAGGCTAATCCAAAATTGGTCGAAACTCTAAATCTTTCCTATGGAGAAAATTCGAACCAGGTACTGGACATTGTTAACTCAGAAAAGTGTGTCGATTCTCCTGTAATTCTCTTTGTTCACGGAGGCAGTTGGCGTTGGGGGACAAAGAATTATCACCGGATTAAAGGAAAGCAATTTGCCAAGAATGGAATTACTTTTGCGACGATGAATTATCGCCTTTATCCAGAGGTTCAATTCCCTTCATTTCCTGAGGATGTAGCTTTGTCGATAAAATGGCTTAGGCAAAATATTGCGAAGTATGGAGGCGATCCTGATAAAATTTTCTTAATGGGGCATTCGGCCGGTGCACATAGCATAAGCCTAGTTGGGCTTAATCCAAAGTATCTTAAAAAGTGCGGAGGTAATTTGACTTGGATAAAGGGAGTGATTCCTATGTCCTGCCCTTATGAACTTGATCCTTCTAAAGAGTTTCTTTACGAGGACCTTTTTCCATCGGAATTTGACCCTGAAGCTTTTATGCCCATGGCTCAGGATGTCCGCTCCGATTGCCCGCCATTTTTTATAATGCATGGATTACTTGACCCCATTGTTCGAAAGGAACAGGCGAAGAGGTTTGTAAAAAAATTGAAAGATTCAGGAGGAGATGCAAAAGCAAAGGTTTATGCATCCCACGGGCATTTTTCGTTGGTTCGAAGAACAACATCCTGGCATGTTTGGCCCAAACCTCTCTTAAGCGACATAATTTCTTTTATCGAATCTAAGATCTAGTAATAGAGTGTATAGAATTGATTCGCATTTTATAAATCCTGACATTCTTGACGGACAAAATAAATAAAACTCAGGCTAGGGAATGATATTTTCAGGAGAGCTTAATTCTTGTTTTCCTATAGTTTATTATTTTTCGATAATTTTAATAAGAGCCTTCTTTTAAAGAAACTTTTGCAGTGTTTGTACTGTCTTTCTACTCGGAGAACCCTGTGTATTTCTCCACTCTATTCCGGCTCTGCTCATTTCCTTTGCTTTTTTGCTATTTTTAAAAAGGTCGTGGAATATTTTTTTGATTTCATTCGCAGACATACCTTGCAGGGCAGCACCGCAGGTCAATAGTTCATCACATATCTCCTGAAAGTTTGTGCATCGGGGGCCTAAAACCAAGGGCAAACCCATTGCAACTGGCTCAATTGGGTTTTGACCTTCGTGCCTCGGAGGGAGAGTTTTTCCGAGAAAGGCGATGTCGCCTGCTTCTATAAGTTGAGTGAGTTCCCCGGTGGTGTCCCCAAAATAGACAATATTTTCTAAATTGGTCTTTTTTTGAAGTGATCTTTGCTGATAGGAGAAAGAGTACGATTTAATTATTTCAAGGATATCATTTTTTCTTTCCGCATGTCGTGGAATAATCAGTAGCCGGGCATCAAAATTCAAACTTCTAATTTCCTGAAGAATTTCTAAGAGCATTTTTTCTTCACCTGGCCAAGTTGAAATTCCAGTTATCACGATGGAGGAGGCAGAAAAACCAAGATCTTTTTTTCTGGCATTCCTTTTATCCAATGATGTGGGCGTGATCGGGGAAATATCAATTTTCAAGTTTCCTAAGTCGTGCACTCTGTTACTGGGAATTCCAACCTCCTGCCATCTGGATTTTTGTTTTCCTGATGATGCACAAATGGTGAGGTTATCCGGGAACAAAAGTTTTTTGAAAATTTTTAAAGCTTTTAAGCGAGAGAATGAGCGATCGGAAAGCCGGGCATTAATGGTAAAAAATGGAATTCCATTCAGCTTGGCTTGGTGAATATGTTCGGGCCACAATTCACTATCTATTGTAATAGCCATATCTGGTTTAATACGAGACCATGCTAATTTTGAAAATGGAAACCAATCCAATGGAAAGGGTCCACAGGCAAGAACCTGCTTGGAATATTTTTGTTCAGCAATCTTTTGACCTGTGCTTGTTGTTCCACTCAATACGATTTCAATATTCGTATCCGCGAGGAAAGATTTCAGTACAAATTGAATTGAGGATAATTCCCCAACACTTACTGCCTGAATCCATATTCTTTTTTTTTGTGGTTTTTTTTTGGGTAAAACGGGCCAAAAGCCTAGTCGGTAAAAGATTTTATTTCCGTAGCCTCCACGCTTTATCATTCGCTTCAGGTAGTATGGCGAGAGGAAGAGAAAGAACGCCGGATAAAGAATTCGGTAAAGTAAAATCACTTACAGAAAAAGCAGCGTGAAAAGCTTTTCAATTGCCAAATGGGCATATGATAAGAATAGATGCATAGTAATTACTTATGGAGAATATTGATCGAATCGCGAAACTTTTTTCAAGTTGTCAAAAAAAAGAGCGTGCCGCTTTTGTTGGTTATGTATGTGCATGCGACCCTGATTTTGATACATCTCTGCAGATCTGCAGAGCTTTGGTTGAGAAAGGAGTGGATATTCTTGAACTCGGGGTTCCATTTTCTGACCCTCTTGCTGATGGTTTAACAAACCAGTTGGCTGCACAAAGGGCTTTGGAGTCTGGGTGCCGTCGGGAGGATGTATTCCGCCTGGTCGAAGAAATACGAAAATTCTCTGATGTACCCATTGTTTTTTACACCTATTACAATCTCATGTATTCTCAAGGAATTGAGGAGTATGTTACGCGGTCCCTTGCCGCTGGGGTGGACGGTTTACTCACTTTGGACCTGCCGCCAGAAGAGGCGGATGAATTAGTTACATGTTGTAGGCAAAAAGGATTAAAGAATATTTTTATCATTGCTCCCACAACTCCCGAGAGTCGAATACCCAAAATTGTAGAGAGTGCATCTGGCTTTTTATATTATGTTTCAAGAGAAGGGGTCACGGGGGAGCGAAAAGACCTGGCTGGCGATTTGGGGTCAAGAGTTGAAACTATTAGAAAATATACCGATTTGCCAGTTGTTGTAGGCTTTGGCATTTCCACGCCCGAGCAGGTTCGAAAAGTAGGTGAAGTTGCCGACGGTGTGGTTGTCGGTAGTGCTTTGGTCAATTGTATTTCAGAAAATCTTGATCAACCGAGTGTTGTAATTGAAAAAATTGGTGCTCGAGCTGAAAGTTTATCGGCTGGGCTTACTTAGATGTAATCTTTGTCTCTTTGCTTTTTCCCCTAATGGATAAAGATTGCCCAACCCTTTATTTTATTGCGGGGGTAACTGCTTCAGGAAAATCTGCTCTCGCAATGGATTGGGCAGAAAAGAACAACGCAGAAATTTTATCCTGTGACTCGATTGCAATCTATCAGGGAATGAATATCGGTTCGGCCAAGCCGTCAATCCATGATCAGTCAAGAGTTCAGCATTATGGTTTAGATTTAGAGAATGTTGATAAACGATATGATATTTCCAAGTATTTAAAGTATGCACAAGGGGTAATAACCGAGGCGTATAAACGAAAGTCCAGAATTTTGGTTGTGGGTGGAAGCGGATTCTATCTGCGCTCTTTTTTTTCTGCCGTAGTCGATGAAGTGGTGGTGAGTAAGGATATTAGAAAGTCGGTTGAGGCATTATATCTTGATGAAGGTTTGACCGGGTTATTGGCCAAGCTTGATGATTTAAATTCCGGTCAACTTGGTGATTTGGATCAAGCAAACCCTGTTCGGGTCATAAAATCTTTAGAGAGGTGTTTAGCTACAGGTTTGACTATAAGTGAGCTTAGAAAAGAATTTGAAAAAAAACCAGTTCCCTACATGGAATTTGAAAAAAGAACTTGTTTGCTTGATCGCAGTGATGAAGACTTGGAAATTTTGATTAAGAATCGAACAGAAACAATGTTGATGAACGGATTAATTGAAGAAACTGAGAAATTATTGTCGGATGGATTACAAAAAAATTACCCTGCCTCTTCATCAGTTGGGTACCGTGAAACAATTTCTTATTTGAGAGGGGAAATAAACAAGAGTGAGCTCGGTCATTCTATTCGGGTCTCAACTAGGCAACTTGTTTCTAAGCAAAGAAAGTGGTTTAGAAAATATTATCTTACTGAGCGTCTGCTTAAGCCAAGTTTAGACAGAGAACTTAAAGCAGAGGACCTTGATTGGAACTCAGAAACTTGACCGACTGCCTATCCTTTCGCTAGATTGAATAAGTACTTATTAATTTTTAATATTGTGAATCCTTGAAAGCACTCAAAAAAATTGCAATTGTAACTAATGCTTCAAAAGAAGGTGCGGGCGTTGTTGCATCCACTCTCGAGCAAATTGCAAATACGCATGGCATCTCTACCCAGACAACCTCTGAGTTCCCGTGCCCGGCCGGTTTTATAAAGGGAGTTGATGCCTGTTTCGTAGTAGGTGGAGATGGAACTCTTCTTGGGATGATGAATGAGGCGGTTCGTTATCAAGTCCCAGTTGCGGGTGTTCGCCACGGTAAATTAGGATTTCTCGCCACTTTTTCACCCGAGGAGATGGAAGATTCCTTGCCCGCACTTTTTTCCGGACAATATCGGGTGAAGGAACGAAGTATGATTGAATTTCAGGATGCAAGGGGGAAGCCAACCTTTGCGTTAAACGATTTGGTTATAAAAAGTGGTACAAACGGTCGTCTTTCCCGCTTTTCCGTTCATGTTGATAATGAACGGGTGGCAGATTATTCTTGCGATGGTATCGTGTTTTCAACTCCCACCGGGTCAACTGCATATAATTTGGCTGCAGGAGGGCCGATTGCACACCCTGATGCCCAGGTTGTGGTAATGACACCGATTTCAGCTCACTCACTGACCAGTCGAAGCGTAGTTTTTCCGGCAGGAGTTTCCTTGCGGGTTACGGCTTTAGGCAATGTCGATGAACCATTGGTATTTGCAGATGGTCAGCCTGCCTTTGATCAAATTCCTAATTTCCCTCTTCAGATATCCCTTGCCAAAGTTACATTTCCCTTGCTTGAATTGCCTAATCACTCTCATTTTCGGGTTTTGCAAAATAAATTGAAATGGGGTTAAGAAAAGAAATGAAATTTTAATACTCGGCCATGCTTTCTTCCGGAACTCGAATTGGATCTGCCCGTATTTTAAATTGGCTAAGTGAGGGATCTTGTGGACAGAGTTATCATTGCACTGGGTCAGAAGGGGAAATTAAAGGGAAGGGATTCTATGTGAAATTAATACCCCGTGAACTTTCTGAAAGGAAGGGCTTTCAAGATTATTTCTTACAGGAAGGTCAGACTTTAGAGCAATTAGATGGTCCGGGTGTTTGGCCAGTGGAAAGTTTTGGTGTTACAAAGTGGAAGCATTGGATTCGATATCCATGGCTAGAGGGAAAGGAATGCAAAGTTAAAGTCGAAGCGGTTGAAGGGCAAGAAGGGGAGGCATTGGAGGAGACATGTTATTTACGAACATTGGAGGATTTTTGTAGATTTGAACCTGAAGAATTGAGTCGAGATCACCTGCTGAGTATCATGACCTCTCTTCACCGAGGGCTCTATCGGGCACATATTTCTGGTGTGTGTCACGGAAATTTAAAACCCACAAATATTTTAGTCCAAAAAAATAATAATGGCGAGTGGGAGGGTTTTATTACTGAGTTTGGTCTGTATCGGCTAAATTTATTCACGCCGTATGGATTATCGGAGGATGAGCAAAAAGAAGTCAGTGTAATGAATCTTGATGGAAGGGCTTCTTTTTTGGAAGGGGAAAAGTTTCGACCAGAGGGGGTTGATTACCGGTCAATGCCCGAGGAAACATGGGACTTGTGTGCTCTTGGGAAGATTGCCCGATGGGTGATTGAGCAAGTCAGGCCACATTCTTCTTCAGACCAGTCCTGGGATGAGTGGCTGGAGTGGGCGTCGATGGCAACCGGGGCAGAGGGAAGGGAGCCCTTTCATTCTTGTGCTCATTCGATGGATGCCCTCCCTCATGTGGGGGATATTTCGCGTTTTGGTGTGAAACTTGAAGAGCTAGAAGTGGTTTCAGACCTTGATTTAGAAGAGCTTCGATTAAAGCGAGAATTAGCTTTTAAACTTAAGGAACAGACTGAATCATTGAAAACAAAGCGTGGAATAACAGTTATTGTTGGGGGCCTGTCCTTTTTGTTTTTTCTAATATATTCATCCTATCTATACATTGCACCGGCTCCCTGGACCGAGTATTCTCTGGATGGTCTGCTTGATAGTTATCAAATGGGTGCCGGAGTATTTGGAGGCAAGGCATGGGGCATTGTGCCGAGTATGTATGATGAAGAAGGAGATGGTGGTCAGGATGTAGTTGGTGAGTGGTCAAAGGAGGACGGGCTTTTTAAACTCAAGTTTAAACGTTTTAAGAAAAGCCGCGAAGAAGCGAGTGGGAAAAAACTTTGGCAATTTATCGGCGAAGGTAAGACATCGGCCGAGGATTATTTTATCTGGAGTGATTACCTTGATTACGATCGCAAAAATGATGCATTGCTATTTATTAAGCGTGAGGACTCCAAATACACTTACTACCCTGGGGAGGGAGCGGACGGATTAACTCGATTATACCCCGAGGAGCGTATCAGTATGGGGTTAGGGGGAATCCAGAAAGCCGATCTTCTTTTTATAAAAGCTAAAAAGGGAGAAATTCGATGGTCTTTATTTTTTGCATTAGGATTTTTATTCGCAAGTTGTTTGTACCATCGGCAATTAAAGAAACTAAGTGTCACCGATGGGGAAATGATTGAATAAATAAAAAATATCTTTTATTTCTAACTTTCATGTATAACCCCAAGAACAGAATGCAACTACCGGGTGCTTTGATTATTTTTTCGGGTATACTCTTTTTGGCTTCTTGTGGAAAAGAAGATCCGCACGGTACTTTTCGTGGTGAAATAAAAGATTGGGTTCATGAAGTTTTCGAAGCACCAGTCATTGCACAGGGGCACGAATGCCAGATTGAACTTATCCTTAAGCAAGCACCAGAAGGTTTTCTTGCTCAACTCAGATTCCAACATCCGAAAATGACGGAAGTAGTAAGGTCAGGGAAGTGGAAAGTTGATGATGGTTATAGAAGTGTATCTTTCTCTGATGGGAAAACCCCCTCTGAATATTTTCTTATTAAAAGTGGTGCACGATTTGCCTTTCAGACAAAAGAAGGGCTGAGTAATGATGATGGCAGTCCGATTTTACTTATGCGGAATGAGGGGAAGTCCCGCAAGGCATCTTACCCCATAAAGTTTTCTTTTTTAGAAGACGAAAAAGTTCAGGTTGAAACCGCGGTTAAGGATCAAATCTACTTTGGGAGTTGGAAATGGGGAGGGGATCAAATTACAGTTATTGTTAATTTAAAAACTGATTCAGGAGCTGGTAAAAGTCCTCCGCCTGAGACATATAAATATTTTCTAAGATGGGAAAAGGAAGGTAGTGAGAATCTGCATTTAGATAAAATGCTGATTACTCGGCCTTTTTTAAATGACGATGGTTCTCGCCGTCAAAGTTGGATGAGCTCATTGGTTTTTTCGAACCGCCCTTTACTAAAACCCTTTTAAACCAGATTTTTCTATCCTCCAAAGGTTTGACGTATTCTTGATCATGTTCATGATCTTCTCTTTTTATTTAAACTATTCCACATGATTACAGCATTACAAAATTTTATTTCGAAGAAAGGTAAGTTCGTTTTTGTACTTTTGCTCTTCGTTGTAGTTGTTTCTTTTGTTCTTTATCTTGCCCAGGGTACATCGGTTTTTGACCTGTTACCTGACCCCAATCGGGAAAAGAAAGAATTTTACGGCCATGACCTAAATGACCCTGATGAGATGCGCTTCCTGTCAGTTGAAAATAGGGTAGCTTCGGATTTCGGTGCAGTAGTACCTCCACTTGAGGATAGCATGATCGATGCGGATCGTAAATTTCTCGATTCTCTACAAGCTCAAATGCAGGCAGCATTTCAAGCAAATCAACAGGATATTGATCGTTCTGCACTTCAAAGGCTTTTCAGTTTTATGCAGCAATGGCCAAATTTACCCAAAAACTTTAAGGTTCGGGAGATTGCCCGTTCCGGAATGTATGATCCCGTTTTCTCACAGGCTTCGATTCGTGCTAAGCTAGTAATGAATGGGCAGGCACAATTATGGAATTATTTATCCGACGATGAAAATCACCTTGGGATTAACGATTCCTTTAATCGATTTGTACGTGAACTTGATCCATCAATGACAACCGATGATAATCGTTCCAGGGCTCTTCAGTTTGTGGGGGATCGCCAAGGGGTTAAGACAAGGTTTGTAGAATCAACATTATTTTCTCACTTTCGTGCTCATCAGGTTGACCGAATCTTTTCTGAGGGCGGATTTACTTTGGATAAAGAAGGAGAACTTGATTTATTTAGCGGTCAGTTTGCATGGAAAGCTGATCTGCTTTCCTTAAGTGCATCAGATTTAAACACAAGTAGTCCGGGACTTTTTGAGATTAGCTTTTCTGGACAGCCAGCAGAAAATGATTCTGTTCGTATTCTTTTTGGATCTATCGAGAGAAACTTTATTTTTGTCAGTAAGCCTTCGGATAATAATTCTTCTGATATTGAAGTCCAGTTGGGAGCAAACCCTTCTGGTAGTCTTAACAAATTCATTCTGGCTCTGAGAAAGGAAAAGTTTGATTTTACAATAAATTCTGTTGATTCTACCAAGGTTATTATTACCCCTGTTCTTGATCGTTTACCTGCTAAACTGCCATCATTTAATAGTTCTAGTGCGATGATAGAAGTTTCTAATTTACTAGATGATACACTCAAAAGTTTTCATGAAGAACGCCGTACAGATACAATTTTTATGGAGCCTGCAAAAACTTTTGCAACGATGATTACTTTTCCCACCAAAAACTTTCTTTCTATGCCCCCACCACCTGAGGAAATGAGATTGAAATCTTATTTTGACTTGAATCGAGATGAATTTCAACCCGTTCCCACGGCTCCTGCACCTACGCTTTCTCCTGAAGGAGAAAAAGGGCCAACGGGCGATAATGAATCCAACCAAAGCGTTAGTAGTGAGAAATTAGACATTATATCTTCAGAAGCTAAGGATTTGAATAATACCGAGGATAAGGTGGTTTTATTTGAAGATGTAAAAGAGGAAATAAGATTACGAATTATTGAAGAAGATCGACTTGATGCCGAGAGGGAAGCTAAGGATCTTGCTCGGGAAGCATCCTTGGATTTCCTAGACCAAATTAACTCACTTCGTGATGTTTTGAAGTCAAGATATTCCAGTTTCTCTCAAAAAAGGAACTCACCGGAGTTAACATCATTAATCAAGGAAAGCGGTGGTGAAGAGAGGAGAATCTCATTTGCTAGTAAAGAAATGGGTGTTCAGGCTGCAATCCTTGGATTGGAAAGACGTGAAAGCGAAAGAAGGAATAATAGCGAGCCGTTAGAAGAGGTTTCTCGATTAAATGAAAGCCTATTCTTTACCCGATCTTCCCGGACTGTACGCAATGGGTATGCTATTTTTGTTTTGGATCGTAAAATTAAGGAAGCTCCCGCGGTGTATGAGAATGTGTCCTTTGCTGATTTGTATCGTGAATATTCCTCAAAGCTTCGTTCTGATGCATTTGTTGAATGGACAGAGAGTACATTTAACCTTTTGCAGAACGATGGGGCTGATCAAAATGTACTTTCCCGAGGCAGCTACATTTCGTTAAACGGTAAAAGTTTAGCCGCAGTTGAAAGTTCCTTCACTAGCAGGAATCAAAAAATTCGCTCTCGTCTAAGCAAGTTGGAAGACGAGAGAGAGGAAATTTCAAAAGCAGAAAGAGATTCAAATGCCACTGCTTTACAAAAAACGAGGAAGGCCAAACTTGACCAATTAATTGATGCGATTCGATTAGAGCAAGATACTGAAGATCAAAACAGAGCTTTGTCCCTTCAATTAGTTGAGGAGTGTTCTGATCTTGAGGTGGGGAAGGGGTGGTCAGAGGTTGAGCGAACTGAAGATGTGTCCACTTTTGTTAGATTGCAGGAGGTTTATTCTTTGAAGCCGAAACAGTCCAAGAAGGAAGATATATCAACGAGAGTAAACGAACTTGAGTTTGCTAGATCAGAAAAAGATAGAGACCTAGTGTTAGGGGATCTTTTAAGCAAAGAGTTTATTGAAGAGTAATCTACCCCGTTTTATTCCATCCAAGGAAAAACTCGATATTACCATCTGTTCCTCTCGGGGATGACTCAGTCTGTGCAAATAACTCAGAGTTATCCAAGTTCTCGTTTGCGAATTTTGTAATTTCATTAAGCACTCTCTTGTGGATTGATTCATCCCGAATAATTCCTCTCCCTTGATCAGCCTCTCTTTTAGTTGATTCAAATTGTGGCTTAACCAAGGTAATCAGGTGTCCACCAATTGCTAAAAAGCTCCAAGCTCTATTAAGTACTTTGACCAGCGAGATAAACGATAAATCCATAACTATTAATGGAAATGGAGCATTTTCCAGTTTTTCATCTGTTAAATTTCGTAAGTTTGTTTTTTCTAAATTTGTCACTCGGGGGTCCGTTCTCAATTTATAGTGTAATTGGCCATGCCCAACATCAACACATGTTGCTGATTTCGCCCCATTCTGTAATAAATAGTCACTGAATCCCCCAGTTGATGCCCCGAGATCGAGAAAATTAATTCCTTTCACAGTTAAGGGGTATTGCTCGAAGAAGCTTTGCAGTTTTAGTCCGCCGCGGCCAACAAATGGCGGGGGTCGTTTTAAACTTAACTGACTATCTTTTCTCAACAACCTGCTGGCTTTATCAATTTTTTCTGTTCCGAGCATAATCTGACCGGATAGAATACAAGCTTGTGCCTGCGTGCGGCTTTCACAAAGGCCAAGTTGAAGTACCAGTTCATCTGCCCTGATTTTGCCAATTTTTTTCATTTTTAAATCATAAAACAAAAACTTGAATTAGGGCAATTAAAGTAAAATCCCAGTGCTAATTCTTGATTAAAAAAGAACTTATTAAAAAAAAACTTGACCATGGTGGGTTAAAATGGGAGAAAGTGGGTAGATATGGAATTTAGTGGATAAAAATTGGTTCGGGAATGGCGGAAAATAATACAACTTATTTTGTAGGAGAGTTTGAACACGCGATTGACTCAAAGGGTCGCGTGACAATTCCGTCAAAGTGGAGGATCTCTGGAGGAGACAACACTTACTTAGCTCTACCTAATCCTGGCGGCTATATTACGGTTTATCCCCCCAAGATGGTAGAGCGGTTGGAGGAGAAGGTTGCGAGTGCTAGTCTTAGTGATTCGAGAGCTCAGTCTTTATTGATGGAATTATTCTCTAAGGCACACTCTTTTGGTTGCGATAAGCAGGGGCGGATTAACCTTAATGATAAGCTTTTGGAGCACGCGGGGATTTCAGGTAAGGCAGTTTTGGTCGGTAATTTTTCCGCTTTTGCAATTTGGTCTAGCGATCGTTATGGGAAACGTGAGGTTACTGACGAGAGGAACATTTTTGATGCGATGAGGGAGTTGGGGTTATGATTAATAAACACATTCAGTGTGCAACTTTTAGGGTGGTTGCTCATATAAAGGGAGATTGTGTGAATTCTGCCCCACTTCCTCGCGCTTCGCTTACTGGGTTGGGGCGTTTGGGTTTAAGTGTGAGTGCTTCTTATGTATTGTGGTTCTGTTGAATTTGTGTGTTCCCCGTCTATGGTAAAGCATGTGCCAGTGCTGCTTGATGAGAGCTTGGCTTTCCTTGATCCGAAGAGTGGCGGAAGGTATGCTGATTTAACTTATGGTGGTGGTGGTCATTCCGAGGCGATACTTGGGGTTGATGAGTCAGTTGAGTTGGTTGCATTCGATTGTGATCCTGATGCAGCGGAGCGTTCATTGAGGACGACAGAACTGCATGGCGAACGATTTACTTTTCATGATTTAAGTTTTCAAAAGATGGATGAGGTTTCCTCTGAGGCTGATTTCGATGGTGTTCTGATGGATTTGGGAATTTCTTCATTTCAGTTGATGGAGCCACTTAAGGGCTTTTCCTTCAGATTGGATGCTCCAATCGATATGCGCTTGGATCCTCGGGTTGGTATTAGTGCTGCCGAGTTTTTAGAGACCGCGTCGAGAGAGAGCTTGGTTCGTGCGGTTCGTGAGTATGGTGAGGAAAAGAGGTGGAGTCGCGTGGTTAATGCAATTTTGGAAGCGAGGGGAACTGGGGTTCTTCAGAGGACGATGAGTGCGGCTGAGTTGGTTGCAAATGCTGTCGGAGGTTTGAGGGTGAGGCAACGGATTCATCCGGCAACAAAAACATTTCAGGGTATTCGTATTGCAATTAATGGTGAAATGGAGGCTTTAGCTCTGACCTTGCCTAAGGCATTCAGGTCGTTAAAGGAGGGTGGTGTGCTAGCTGTTATTTCATTCCATTCATTGGAGGATAGGATGGTGAAGAGATTTATGCGTAAAATGGCTGGTCGTCCTGAGCATAGGTGGGATAGGAGTGTTCTTCAGGACAGGGAGGCATATGCAGAACTTTTAAATTCAAAAATAATAGTTCCGTCTAAGGAAGAAGTTGAGCGGAACCCAAGGAGTAGATCGGCTAGGCTTCGTGTTTTGCGTAAAATTAGGCAACCGGGAATTTGATGAAGAAGCAGGGTGCTAATCGTTTTATTATGTTACTGGGTGTAGTGGCATTAATGTTTTTTGGCGGAGGGGCTCTTGGGATCGTTTGGATGAGGATGGAGATTTCAGAAGTGGCAAGAAGTTGTGGGAAGTTGGAAGGTGAGATGGAAGTTGTGAGTCGAGGAGTTCAGGATTTAAGGGGGCAGAGATCGAAGTCATTAAGACCATCTTCGTTGGCCATTATGGTTAATGGGAGATTGCATATGCCCGTTCAGAAAAAAACATTTCATGTGTCAAAGTTGGACATGGATAGTCGTTTGGGTGCGGGTGCTTCTCGAAACTACAGTCTTAAGGGAGAATTTGCCGGGACTCGGTAGGATGAAGAATATCTTTATCTCTCCTTTTCGTTTTTATATTGTATTTTTCGCTGTCACTGTAGCTTTTTGTTCACTGGGCGGAAGACTTGTTTATTTACAAGTTTTTAAGGCCACCACTTTTTCGGAATTTGCAAATGGTGCGAGGAAAAACTTTGTAACCTTAAAAGCAAGAAGGGGGGACATTGTGGACAGGAAGGGTAATTTATTAGCCACAACTAGATCACTTGTTACCGTTGGAATGGATCCCCAGTCAATCAAGGAGGAGGATTTTGAGAAGTTTGATGAGTTAGCAAGGTTGCTAATGATACAAAAAGAAAAACTTGAACTGGCAGTGACCGCAAAGACGCATCGAGAGAATAGTTTAGATGGTGAAATTCGAAAGATAAGGTGGGTTAAATTAAAGGATGATGTTGAGGAAGTTGTATACAGGAAGATTGAGGCCTTGGGGATAGATGCAGTATACGGAAATTTTAAGCATTCTCGTTTATATCCAGGGAATAGATTGGCGAGTCATTTGCTGGGTTATTTAAATAAAGAGGGAGTTGCGACAATGGGAACCGAGAGGTTTGCGAATTATTATCTTAAAGGGCAAGATGGTTGGAAAGAGAGTGAAAAGGATGGGCGGAGGAGGGAGATGCCTCAGCATCGATCTATGGAGGTGTCTCCAAGTAACGGATTAAATGTTGAACTAAGTATTGATTGGATGATTCAGAATATGGTGGAGAATGAATTAGCTAATATTATAGAGGAATTTAATCCCTTGAGTGCGAGTATGATAGTAAGCGAAATAAAGACAGGGAATATATTGGCACTGGCAAATGTTCCGGACTTTGACCCAAATCATTTTAATAAATTTGAAATTTCTTCACAAAGAAATCGGGCATTATCAGATGTTTATGAACCAGGTTCGACATTTAAGATAGTTGCCGTGAGTGGTTGTATGAATGAAGGGCTGGTTGGTCCTAAGGAAATAATAGATTGTTCAGTGGGTACATTTCAAATTGGAACAAGAAAGTACAGATTACCAAGTGACCACCACCCACTTGGAAAGATTACTCTAAATAAGGTTGTCCAAAAATCCAGCAATCGGGGAGCTGCCCAATTAGGCATTTTGTTGGGATCTAGGAGGTTATACAATTATTGCCAGAATTTTGGATTTGGAGAAAAGACAAATTTCGGGATAGGTGGTGAAAGAACAGGAGTATTGCATAGTCCAAAGCAATGGGACGGGTTGACCATTACAAGGTTACCAATGGGACATGCAGTAAGTACAACGGCGATACAGGTTCATTCAGCAATGTCTGCAATTGGAAATGGAGGGATATTGATGAAGCCAAAGTTCATTAACAGGGTTTTTGATCGACATGGTAAAACTGTTACGACTTTTGCTCCGAAACCAGTCCGTCGCGTGGTTAAGGCAAGTGTAGCTACATCTTTAACAAATATGCTTGTGAGTGTTGTTTCGCTTGAGGGAACTGCAAGGCAAGCAATCATAAAAGGTTATGATGTAGCAGGGAAAACTGGTACGTCACAAAAGATCGTAAATGGTAAGTATTCAAGGAATCACCATGTTGGATCATTTGTAGGCTTTTTTCCAGCAGAAGACCCCCAGATCAATATTACCGTTGTGGTTGATGAACCTAAGATGAAGAGGGGATTACTTGGATATGGTGGTGTAGTTGCTGCACCGGCATTTAAAAATGTAGCAAAACAAATTATAAGTTACCTCGGTATAGAGCCCAGAAAAGAGGAAATTGTAGCAAAGTTTTCTGAGCGAATTAAGGCGATATGATTTTGAAATAATTAGATCTAATGAAAGCAAAAAAGGGAAATAAAGAAACATTAAAAGGTGTACATAGCAGAATTGGCGGAGGGAGTACATTAGCAGAGATATCAGGCCAGGATATTGAACTGTCACAAGGGAGTTTAGATACTACGGTTACGGATTTAGTCACCGACAGTAGAAGAGTGACACCTGGTTCAGCATTTTTTGCTATAACCGGATTAAGAGATGATGGTAATGATTTTGTTAATGAAGCAATTGAGCGTGGTGCCAAAACAATTGTAACTAATAACGAAAATATAGAACTGCCAAGTGGAGTAACAGCAGTAAAGGCAAAGGATCCCCGGTTGGCATTAGCAAAATATGCGAAAAGGTACCATGGGTATCCAGACAAGCATTTAAATATTATTGGAGTTACCGGGACGAATGGAAAGACTACTGTGACTAGCTTAGTGCGCCACTTATTAGAAAGGCCGAGTCGGCCAGTAGGACTTATTGGTACAGTAAGGTATCATTTAGGAGACAGGGAGGTTCCGTCTTTTAAGACAACTCCTGAAGCATCAGATATTTATCCACTTTTGAAAAGTATGCTTGCAGCTGGATGTTCTGAGGCGGTTATGGAGGTAAGTTCACATGGAATTCATCAAAGTAGGGTTGCCGGTTTAGAAATGGAAGTCGCAGTATTTCTAAATTTAACGCGCGATCATTTAGATTATCACGGAAATATGGAAAGTTATTTCTGCGAGAAAAGAAAGTTATTTAATGGAGAAAACGGTTCATTACCAAAAGTCGCTGTCATTAATGCCGACTGCCCTTATGGAAAAAGGTTAATGGATGAGTTGCCGCCACAAGTACAAATAATATCCTTTGGCGAAGATGAATTAAGTACCTTCCGGGCCAGAAATATAACCTTATCTTCAACAGGATCTGAATTTATATTGGATGGGCCATTTGGCTCAACAATTATAACAAGTCCATTATTGGGTAGGTATAATATTATCAATTTGTGTGCTGCATTCTCGGTAATTCATGCTCTGGGTAAAGATGTGGGGCAAGTTATTCATAAAATCAGTGGATTTGCAGGAGTTGATGGTCGCATGGAGAAAATTGAACGTGGTCAGGGATACAAAGTTGTTGTTGATTATGCACATACCCCGGATGCATTGAGAAATGCGTTGAGTATGCTTCGCGAATGTACAAGTGGAAAGTTACATCTTGTCTTTGGATGTGGTGGCGACAGAGACAAGGGTAAAAGACTTGAAATGACAAGAGTTGCATGTGCTGGAGCAGATAAAGTATGGGCAACTTCAGATAATCCACGCACTGAAGCCCAACAGGATATTTTTAATGATATGAAGAAAGGATTATCACAAAAATCCAAAGTATATTTTGTTGATGATAGAAGAAGAGCAATTAGTTTGGCTCTAGATTCCGCTTCAAAAGATGATTGCGTGTTAATTGCTGGTAAGGGACACGAATGTTTTCAGGAAGTACAGTATACCGCAATTCCGTTTGATGATAGAATCGTTGCGGGAGAGTTAATTAGCGCAAAGCAACTATCTGTTTAATGGCGATATTTGATCCAGATGAATTAAGTGATTGGTCTAATGGGGATTGGAAGGGGTCACCGAGGGATGCAATATCTGGATTTTCAATTGATAGCCGGAAAATAAGTTCTGGGGATCTTTTTGTGGCCGTTACAGCTGAACGTGATGGTCATGAGTTTTTATCGTCAGCTGAAAAAAATGGAGCAAGTGCTGGTCTTGTACATAAGTTGAGACTTGATGTTCCTTTACCTCAATTATTAGTAAAAGATTCTCTTCGAGCATTTCATGATATTGCTC
>CBFHYW010000028.1:0-16671 GCA_965660135.1 Opitutales bacterium | reverse complement strand
ATTTCGACATGAAAGGTAATATCAGTCCCGTCATAGGCTTTCGCTTGGACATAGGGGTAAATCGAATCCTCAGATAGTAAAAGCTTGAAGGTTCCGTGATCAGGTAAAGGGTAATTAGAATTTCTTTTATTAACTAAAAAATTAACAATCTGATTATTAATATTACCGCCATCAACGCCAAAAGTAAGTGATATTGAGGGTGGAGTTGCAATCACCTCTACGGTTCTGTTAATTCGACTCGTTAAACCTCGAAAATCCTTAACTTGATAATCTAAATTATAAATTCCTGGGGTGCCAAGATCTGGAGGATTAGAAAGAGTTGCCAAAGAAGAGATATTTGCTCCTGTAAAATCTTCTCCGTTAATCCAAGGATCAATACTTGAATAAGCAGTAGGCGTCATCTCAATCTTAAGATAATCGGCTCCAATCAGTTCAATCTCTGGATGAGCACCAACAAAGGGGTTTAAAGTTTCTGCAACGCCACCGGCAACGCTCACAGGGGGAGTTAATGCTTGAACATCCTCCTTAGGAGTAGACACGACAACTGCATCAGATATATCGTCAAAAGAGAAATTTGATGAACTGCTTTCACTTGACTCAATTGCAAAAAAGATTTCAGAAGCAATTTCATGAACCATTTCCCAATCAGTATCTGCCGAAAGGCTAGTAGCACTAGAGCTTGAACTGGTGGAAGGTTCGTTATTGGATGCTGACGAAATATCAGGAAAAAGCATATCAATGGAAGGAGGAATAACACCACTAGTGAGTGATTCGCCATAAGTTGCTGTGAGATTAACTAATCCCCCAGGAACAGTTGCCATAGACTCTCCAAGCTTACCAGAAGCTAACTGCAATGACTGTCCAGAAACTAAGGATACTTCATTCCCTCCAACATCAGTAAATGAAATATCACCTGAGATTAAGTTAACGCCTCCGGTTATATCACCAGTAACAGGATTCCTAACCGCCACTAATTGAAACATTGTACCTCGAATTCCAGCAGTACCAAGAGGACTGCTTACAACCATAGATGAACCTTTTGCAAGTTTGGGTGCCTTAACTATAAGGTTGCCGAAATCAAGGTGAGCCAAAAGCTCAGATTGAGAAGGTTCCTCTTCGAGAGTCGAAGGTTTTGAGTTATGGTCGGGTGAAAAGGCTTTCTGTGCAAACTTCCTAAGATAAAACCGACTTCCAGGTTTAACCGTAATCAATGTCCCATTGGAGAACAAAAGAGAAGTACTCCCATTTTTACCCGTAATAAGAATAGATTTTTCTTCAACTTTTTTTCCAACAGAAGACTTATCAAGCGTAGTCTGAAAATCATCTTCAAGAGATAAAGAAAATACCTCACCTTCAACAGAAGCCACAATAACCGATGCATCTTTTGCAGCCAATTTAATAACTGTAAAACTAAAAACAAGAAGGAACAGGAAATAATTCAGCCCACTAGTAAACAGCTTGTGCGACAAGTTTGACGAAAAAAGAAAGCTTTTGTTGCAACGCATTGGAAACTATCCCAATATTAACTTGAGATTGTCCGCTTTCGCAAGCGATTTTTAAATCAACTTCAAAAATTATCCGATTTCGGATTTATAAGCAGATGCATTCAAAAGGTTCTCCGAATTAATGTCTTGAGACGGAGCAACATGTATTATCCAACCTCCTGAATAGGGATCATTGTTCACAATCTCTGGAGAATCATTAAGATCTTCATTAATTCCAATAATCTCACCTGAAATAGGCATGTATAGATCAGATGCTGCTTTTACAGACTCAACAACTCCAAAAACCGAGCCTTTTTCAAAATTTTGCCCCAACGTTGGCATTTCGACAAAAGTTACATCTCCAAGGCTATCCTGTGCATGATTTGTAATTCCAACCAAGCAGGAACCGTCAGATTCAAGTTTAATCCATTCATGTTCTTTAGTGTACAATAAGTCGGATGGTATATCTGTCATGTAAATCCGATATGTCCCAAAGATGAAAGTTTCAAGTAAAAACTACTTTACTCTGTTCCAATTCTTGTCCCGGATGGAACAATACCGTTTTTTACGACTACTAATATTCCGTCTCTTGCATAAACACTTTTAAGATCATCTGCCCAACCTTCCTCCAAACCCTTGGGAGACAGCATAACATTCGAACCGATCCGGGCATTTTTATCAATAATTGCATTATGAATTACCGAGTTCTCGCCAACACCAATATCTGGAAGCTCAGATAAATCAGATGGAATTTCAATATTTTCATGGCTTTCAAAATAATCAGCCCCCATCATGACCACATTATCAAATTTACAATTATCACGAACCATCGAACGAACTCCTAGCATACAGCGGGCAAAAGAAGATTTCCCAATCATACAACCACTGGCGACCGTCGTCCTATCCATATCGCAATGAGTCAGTTTTGCTGTGGGCAGAATATCTGGGTAATTGTAAATGGGATAATCTTCATCATAAAAATCGAATGCAGGAACTGGGTCCGTTAATTGAAGGTTTGATTCAAAAAATGCCCGTACAGTTCCGATATCTTCCCAATAACCATCAAATATATGACAGCGTAAATCTTTGTGTTCAACTAGAGACGGGATGATTTCTTTACCAAAGTCTTTGGAATCACCTTTCAAGGATTCGAACATTGCAGATGCGTTAAAAACATAGATTCCCATCGATGCTAGAACTCGATCACTTTGCCCATCCGGAGATTTCAATTCCGGCGGTACAAGTTTTGAAATAACATCAGGATCGGTAGGTTTTTCCACAAAATCTGTAATTTTTGCATCATCACCCACTCGAAGTAATCCAAGGCTAGAAGCTTCATCTATTGAGACCGGTTTTGCCGCAACTGTAACTTCTGCTCCTCTACTTAAATGCTCCTCAACCATTTTAGAAAAGTCCATACGATACAATTGATCACCCGATAGAATAACAAAAATATCATCAGAATCTGCGTGAAAATGCATGATATTCCTTCGAACTGCATCAGCTGTTCCCTGATACCAGTCGTCGCCATGCTCCGTTTGCTCTGCAGAAAGAATCTCAACAAAGCCTCGCCCGAAACGATCAAACCGGTATGCGTCCTGAACATGCCGATGCAATGATGCAGTATTAAACTGACTTAGTAGATAAATTTTATTGTAACCAGAATTAATGCAATTACTGATTGGAATGTCGACTAACCGATACTTCCCTGCAAGCGGCACTGCAGGTTTGCACCTTAATTTAGTTAGCGGGTATAAACGAGTACCTCTACCACCTCCCATAATTACGCAATGTACTTGTCTTTTCATTTTTATCCTTTCTTTATTCTTGCTCGTTTGTTCATTTTTTCATCCTGTAAGATATCTATGTGGAAATTGAAATCATACTTCCTGCAATCACAAAAATCTAGATGCCTTTAAAAACCTGTGTTTATTGGTAAATTTTACCGAAGCACACAATAAAACTTAAAGAACTGTCACAATTAATGCACACGCAACCATCGTTAGAAGAATTCATCGATCGCTCAAAAGAATTTGATATAATCGCAGTTCGAGCAGAATTTACTGCTGATGCGGAGACTCCGTTGTCAGCTTATGCAAAACTCTCAAAGAGAAAACCTGCTTTTCTTTTTGAATCTGTAGTTGGCGGTGAGCAAGTCAGCAGATTTTCTTTTGTAGGTTGTAATCCCAAAAAAATTATTACATGCGGACAAGAAGAAAGTACAATTATTGAAACTGGTCTCCCTGTAAGAACAATTCAAACTCCCTCCGATCCGCTTAAATTAGTTGAAAAGGAAATGGAAGGGATAGATTATTTGGGCTTTGATGATGAAACTCGCTTCTCTGGAGGTGCAGTAGGTTATATTTCTTATGAATACGCGAATCGAGTGGAACCAACTGTGCCCTTGCATGCGGAGGACAAATTAAATCTCCCACTTCTTTATTTCATGATCGCGGATTTAGTTCTTATCTTTGATCATGCACGACAATCCTTAACCATTTGTGCCAATGCGGTTACTGGAAAAGATCCTGAAATTTCTTACTCGGAAGCATGCAAACGAATTAAAGAGACAATCGAGCTGCTCTCTTGTCCGTCAAACCTCACTCCGGCTTCATTAAATGAGAATGAAATTCTTGAGAATCCAAATGGTAACCTCTCAAAAAAAGAATTTGAAGATTTGGTTTCGAAGACTAAAGATTTCATTCGATCAGGTGATATTATCCAAGCCGTCCTTTCGCAGCGGTTTTCATTACCCTATTCAGGTCCCCCGTTAAATCTTTATCGTGCCATTAGGGCTATCAACCCTTCGCCGTACATGTTCCTACTAGAGGGAGAAGACTTTTCTGTGGTTGGTGCTTCTCCTGAAGTGCATGTACGCCTAACTGGTCAAGATGTTCTGATTCGCCCCATTGCAGGAACACGGCCAAGAGGAAAAAATGAAAAAGAAGACAGGGAACTTGAACTTGATTTGCTCGATGATGAAAAAGAAAAGGCTGAACATTTAATGCTCGTCGACCTTGCTCGTAATGATATTGGGCGAGTATGCCAGATAGGATCAGTGCAAGCCGCTGAGTATATGACAATTGAGAGGTATTCTCATGTCATGCACATTGTCTCTCAAGTTGTTGGAAAATTAAAACCAGATTTAAACGCATTTGACTTATTGCGTGCAACATTCCCAGCCGGTACTGTGAGCGGTGCTCCAAAAGTTCGAGCAATGCAAATAATAGCTGATTTTGAGAAAATACAAAGAAATGTTTATGCCGGTGCACTCGGATATTTTGGCTATGAAGGAAATCATGATTCATGTATTGCAATTCGAACCGCAATGATTGTAAAAAATACACTTCATCTACAGGCCGGAGCTGGAATTGTTTCCGACTCAATCCCAGAAAACGAATTTCAAGAAACCTTAAACAAAGCGCAAGGAATGCTAAAAGCTCTTGCTTTAGCTGAACGAATCTCAAGTTAATCTTGTCATAGATAACAAAATACATGCAAAGCCAAGAACAAGAATCCCTTAATATATACCTGCAACAAATCTCAGTGATACCTTTGATTACGGTCAAAGAAGAAGTTGAACTAGCCGACCTGATTAAAAAAGGGGATGGAAAAGCTCGAGAAAAAATGATCACTGCGAATCTCCGACTTGTGGTCAAAATTGCTCAACAATATTCAAATATTGGCCTTTCTCTCCTAGATCTGATCAATGAAGGGAATATTGGCTTAATGAAAGCAGTGGAGAGATTTGATCCAACCAAGGGAGGGAAACTTAGCACATATGCTGCATGGTGGATTAAACAATCTATTAAGCGAGCATTAGCAAATCAAAGTAAAACGATTCGCTTACCTGTCCACATGGTCGACAGAGTTATGCAAATGCGAAGAACCTCTTCCGAATTAGGTGAAAGATTAGGTAGAGACCCAACTGATGACGAACTCGCATCAGAAATGAATCTACCAGTCGCCCGGGTATCTCTTCTAAAATCTGTCAGTAAAAAACCAGCTTCTCTTGATTCTCCTTTGGGTGAGGGTGAAACATCAACCTTAGGCGAAGTTGTACCAGACAATAACGCGAGAAACCCCTTTGAAAAGCTTGAAAAAAAGAGCCTAATCGGTGATGTAAACCTTGTGCTATCCAAACTTGAGCCTCGAGAGGCAGATATAATCAGATTACGATTTGGATTAGAAGGTCGTGACCCTATGACCCTTGAAGAGGTTGGAGCTAAAATTGGGGTAACAAGGGAACGAGTTAGGCAACTACAAGAACAATCCCTAAGACTTCTACGAAAAAATATGGCCACTTTTGAGAAACAGAGAACGGCCGAAGAAATTGAAGAAGAAAGAAAGATTAAAGAACGAGGAAAAATTCTTAAAGGAATTCTTCAACAAGCAAAAATAATATAAATCACAACATTGATAATCGAAGGGCAGATTCCCTTCGAGTCAATAATTGAAGAGAAAATCAGCTTTCCTCTGAAGCTGTCGCTTCGTCCAGCAAATCTCCTAATGATGTAGTAAGATCTTCACCCACTTCATCATATGCAGCGACTTCCTTAGCTAAGGCATCTTCATCATATTCCGCAGCCTTTATACTCAAACCGATACGACGCTCTTCTTTATCAATTTTGATTACGCGGGCAGAAACTTCTTCACCTTCACTCAAGTGATCTTTAATCTTTTCTATTCGTTCTTCAGAAATTTGACTTATGTGCACAAGACCATCAATATCTTGCTCCAATTGTATAAATGCACCATAACCAGCAACGCGTGAGACCTTGCCTTTAATAACATCGCCCATTCGGTACAATCGATCAATATCATCCCAAGGGTCTTGGGTTAATTGCTTCATTCCTAAGGAAATACGCTGATTATCAACATCAACTTCGACAACTTCAGCATCAACTTCATCACCCTTTTTAACCATTTCACTAGGATGATTAATTTTACGAGTCCAACTCATGTCAGAAACATGAACCATACCATCAATACCTTCCTCTAACTCAACAAATGCACCGTAGGATGTAAGATTTCTTACTTTACCACGAACGCGTGCCCCTGGAGGATAATTATGTGTTGCCATATCCCAAGGGTTAACATCGAGCTGTCTCAATCCGAGAGAAATTTTCTGATCGTCTTTTTGTATACCAAGAACAACCGCATCAACTTCGTCACCAACATTTAAAACTTCGCCAGGTTTAGTAATTCTTTTTGTCCATGACATTTCAGTAACATGAACAAGTCCTTCTACTCCTTCTTCAAGTTCAATAAATGCACCATAAGGAACCAAGTTAACCACTTTACCTCGAACCTTAGCATTAATTGGAAATTTCCCTTCAATATCATCCCAAGGGTTAGAAGAAAGTTGCTTCAATCCAAGAGAAACACGCTCCCTATTGGTATCAATATCAATAATGCAAACTGTAATTTCTTCCCCGGTTTTTACCATTTCACTTGGATGCGAAACTCTGCCCCAACTCATATCAGTAATATGAAGTAGGCCGTCCAAACCATCTAAGTCAATGAAGGCACCGTAATCAGTGATATTTTTGACCATTCCTCGGCGGGTTTCCCCTGGTATAATCTTAGAGAGAATTTCTCTTTTCTTATCTTGCCTTCTTTCTTCAATCAATTCGCGACGCGAAACAACAATGTTTTTTCGCTCACGATTTATTTTAACAACTTTAAAATCAAAAGTCTGACCAACAAACTGATCGAGGTTTTTAGGAGCCTGAATATCAACTTGTGATGATGGAAGAAATGCATCAACACCAATATTGACAACAAGCCCACCCTTAACCTTGGAGCGCACACGACCAGTTATGACCGATCCCTCTTCGCAGGTATTAACGATTTTCTCCCAATTCTTCTTTTGCTCAGCTTTATCGAAAGATAGTTGCGGATTACCATCCCTATCTTCCAAACGTTCTAAAAAGACTTCTAAATCAGAACCAATTTCGAGGTCACCCAAGTCCAAAAACTCATGTGCGGGAATCGTCCCCTCAGCTTTACCGCCGAAATCAATCACCACCTCAGTGGGACGAATTTCCATAATAGTTCCGGTAATAACAGAACCTTCTTTTAATAATTCAATTTTGCTCTCTGCGAGCAATTCTTCCATAATAGCACTCATAGCTTGGATTTGTTTGTTTCGGATGTGACGAATTTATATCGCACTTAGGCGATAAGACACATACGGGTTGAGGATTAATAAATATAGTTAAAGAACAAATAAATTCAAGGGATTAACAAATAGTGTTGTACCCGCTTAAGCAAGGCAAAACTTTAAATCTCTGGAGTTAAATCGACTAAGGGACTAGCTTATTTAGTGGGAATTCAACAATTCCTTCTGCCCCGATTCTTTTAAGTGCGGGAATTATCTCACGAGAAACTTTTTTTTCTATAACAGTCTCGATCGCAACCCAAGAATCATCACTAAGAGCTGAGATTGTTGGCTTACGTAATGAGGGTAGTTTTTTAAGTACTTCGTCAATTTTAACTCTTTCTAAATTAATCTTAAGACCGACCTTGGCATCAGCTTGCAAAGCAGCTTCAAGCATCATTGCCATGTTTTCAATCTTTGCTTTTTTTTCTGGAACCGCCCAACTTGCCTTGTTTGCGACGAGCACGGTGTTTGTTTCCATAAGTACATCAACAATTCTAAGTTTATTTGCTCGAAGAGAACTTCCCGTCTCCGTCAAATCGACAATTGCATCGACCAATTCGGGAACTTTCACCTCCGTTGCTCCCCATGAAAACTCAACTTCAGCATTTACATTATGTCGCGAAAGATAGGCTCGGGTAACATTCACTAGTTCCGTTGCGATAGTCATACCCTCAAGGTCAGAGACTGTTTGAATAGAAGCTGCCTCTGGAACGGCAAGAACCCATTTCGATATTCTGTTGGATGATCTACTGTATACTAAATCAGCGACGATTTCGACATCAGATTCATTTTCCAAAACCCAATCTCTACCAGTTAACCCACAGTCAAAAAAGCCATCTTCTACATATCGACTCATTTCCTGAGCTCGAACAAATCGTCCGTCAATATCAGAATCATCCCAACATGGAGTGTAGGAACGCGACCCTTTTGTTATGTGATACCCAGCTTTTCCAAAAAGCTTAATTGTTGGATCTTCTAAGCTACCTTTAGGCAGACCAAAATTTAATAATGTAGTCATAAAAACCATTTAAAACAGCTTTTTTTAAGCCTTTTAGCAAGATAATTTCCGCATGAAAAATTTAATTATCGCGGTATCGAGCTTGTGCCTCTTCCCAAGACTTTTTCATCTCTAATTCTGAAAAAATATCCTTCATTCTACTCAAGTCAGGCTTCTTCAATTCATTTAAATTCAATTCAATGTTTGATTCCAATCTCACTAAATCCCGATTTCTCATCAATTCTTCCCGTTTTTCGTAGACAAGGCTACAAAACCTCTTCGGTTTAATCCTCCCTGCGTTGAGGATAAGGTTCTCTAAGGTATTAAATTCAGTCAACCATTTACTCGCCGTTTTAGGCCCAACACCAGGCAGACCTGGAATATTGTCCGCTTGATCACCAATGATAGCCAAGTAATCTAAAATTGAACATGGTGGCACTCCAAATTTATCTGTAACTCCCTGTTCATCCAAAATCCGCCAACCTAAACGAGGATTTGCTGTAGGTGGTGGAAGCAACTGCTCAACCAATGGGCAAATCAACTGAGATAGGTCTTTGTCCGCACTCACGATAAGAACAGGGACTTCGGCCTTCTTGTAAAAAGTAACTGCCGACGCAATTAAATCATCAGCTTCCAACCCTGAAGACTCATAACTCAAATACCCTAGTGCATCTGTTAATTCCTTTACCCATACTAACTGTTCACTGAAACCTTCTGGGGGTGCCCCCCGATTGCCCTTGTAAGATGGTAGCAAGGCTTCTCTTCTCGTAGAACCACCTTTATCAAAAAAAACTTTTATCTCACTCGGCTTTAGATCATCTTCTAATCTCCAAAAGGAACGGAGCCAACCATGAACCATATTAGTAGGAAAACCGTCCGATCTGGTAAGTTCTCTAATTCCATAAAAAGCTCGGAATGCTAAATTATGGCCATCACAAAGTAAAATTTTCGACATAAGGAGCTATTCATAACTACAATTGAAATGAAGCAACTCTAAAGAAAATTAATCTAGGCAAAATGTAAGAAGCTTAAAAAAACAATTAACATCGCTAGGATTTAAATAAAGTGCCCTCCACCAATTCTGGAGAGGCCGTAACCAGCTTGACATCAAGTAGCTGATTTGACAAATCACGGCCTCCGCCTTGAACCATGACCTTGGTGTAATTATCTGTATACCCAGTAAAGTAGTCATCTTTGGGGTTTTCGAAAAGTACACGCCGCACATGTCCTTCCTGGCTTTTATAAAACTCCATTCTCTTCGAGGAAGATAGTCTGCGTAAATGGGCACTTCTTTTTCGCCTTATCTCCATAGGAACTTGCTCAGCTATCTTCGCGGCAGGGGTTCCCTTACGCTCAGAAAAAGTAAATACATGGCAATAAGCAAAGGGGAAATCCATAAAAGTATCACAAGTTTCTTTAAAATGCTCATCAGTCTCTCCCGGGAAACCCACCATCAAATCTGTGCCTAAGCAAACATTAGGTATGCTTCGAGTGGCCCGTCCAAAAAAATCAGCCATTTCATTTAGGCAATATTTTCTCTTCATACCTCGTAGAACCGAATCGCACCCGGACTGCAATGGAATGTGCAGATAAGGCATTAACGGATGGCTATCGTCAGCCATTAAGGGAAATAATTCTTCAGGAATAGTAGTAGGCTCGATACTGCTAATTCGAATTCTATCCAAGCCGGCTGTATTTGATAATTTTTCTATTAAGCTAAGGAAATCGAGGCCACAAGAAGAATAGGTTCCTAGATTGACACCGGTCAGGACAACCTCCCTTACCCCATTCTCTATCATTCTCACAACCTCTTCAATTAAATCATGCAAATCTCTTGACCTCGCTCGACCGCGTGAAAATGGAATGATGCAGAAAGAGCACATAAAATCGCAACCATCCTGAATCTTCAAGTTTGCACGTTGTTCGAATTTGGGCTCGCCCACAAAACCGATACTAAAATCAGCCCTACTTATTCGTTCTCTGACAATCACAGGAACATCTGGCTTTTGATCGCTGATGTAGTCCAAGAAATTCATCTTATCATGGTTTCCAATTACATAATCCACTCCTGGGATAGTTGCTATTTTGTTAGCATCCACCTGGGAATAACAGCCAACCACAACAGTTAATGCATCTGGGTTTTTTCGAATAAAACGTCTAATTGCATTTCGTGATTTGGAATCTGCTTCATTCGTAACCGTACATGTATTAATAACCCCTATATCAACTTCTGAGCCAAAAGGGACAATTTCATAACCGGATGATTTTAATCGGCCCTCCATTTCTGTAGCTTCATATTGATTTAGCCGACAACCCAATGCCTTTACTGATGCTTTTCTTTTATTGTAATTGGTTCTCATGAAAAAATTAAATAAATGTATTCAAAATTATTATCTATATTTAATTGACTCGCTTGGGTTGCTGGTCTCCATACTTTTGGAGTAGGTAAATAAGGTAAAACGCTTTTAGATATCGAGGCACATATATCTGTGGATTAAAAATACACCTGGCGAGCCATCCAAGGTAAAAACGATCTACCCATTTTGGAATACTAACCTGTTCCCCCGAAAGAAAAGCCAGAGCAGCACCAGTACAGAGAATTAAAGGTCTATATCCTAAATTTTGCTTAATGTATAAACCCAAACGCTCCTGAACTCCTCCCCCTAACTGAATAAAGATCGTTTTTGGCTTAAGTTTAATCAATTTTTCGAGCAAAAGAATATCCTCAATCGCTCCAGATTTATCATACATTGGCGCATTGTAGATTTTCTGGGCTTCAATTTTGCAATTAAAATTATCCGACAACCAGTTTTGGTTTGCCCTTGCCTGATTTTCGTCAGGCATAACCCAGAAAGATGACTCGTAGGAATCAAAATTTTGTAAAAATTCCTGAAGGAAATAAAGTCCAGAAACGCGAGTTATATCAACACCATTTACCCACTTTTGCCAAAAACACATCAAACCACTATCAGGTAAAACCATATCAGCTTCACACAAGGCTTGTGCATAAAAATCGCACCTAATAAGGTCATCTGCTAATCCGGGACCTGATGGAGCAACTAAAAGGCCTCCAGATCTAATAACTTGATTACAACGGGCAAAGGAATCATTAAAGAAATCTACACCTAAAATTCTACAGCTTGCGTACTTCAAACTCTAAAAACGACTTCAGGAGAGTCTCAATAAGCACTTTTGGGTGGAAAAAGAACCTGAACAATTGTCCGTAAAACAATTTCCAAGTCCAGCCAGATCGTCCAATTACCTACGTAATTAAAATCTAACTCGATTCTTTTTCTTACTAACTCAGGATCAGTAAACTCGCCTCTTAAGCCCCGACATTGAGCAGGTCCAGTTACTCCCGGTTTCACGAATTGGCGTATCCTGTAAGCTTTATAATCTTTTTCGAAAAGAAAATCGTGCTTTGCTAAGTATGGGCGAGGACCGACCAAACTCATTTCACCCTTAAGCACATTAATGAATTGAGGAATTTCATCTATGCTAAACCTTCTCATAAAAGCACCAAAAGCAAATATTCTACTATCGTCTGGAGTTGCCTGTTCTGATTCATCTCTTTGCCCCTTCGGAGCATGAGTCATAGAGCGAAACTTCCAGATGGTAAAAGTTTGACCGGCAAGCCCAACCCTTTCTTGAGTAAAAAACAATGGACCTGCAGATTGAAAGAACTGGAAGAACCTTACAATAAGCATGCATATAGGCATTATGAAAACCAAAGCAGGTATACTGATTGCCAAATCAAAGCACCGTTTGACCATTTGATTAAATGGGCTCTCCAAAGGTTCATTTTGCAGAGAAAAGAATTGCCTTCCTGATTCCTCAACAAAAACTAAACGAGAATCGAAATAACCGGACAAATTATTGTAAACTAGAATTCTGCATCCATATTTTGCCCCAAGATCCGAAACCGACCTAATCCACTTTTCCATGTCGCTATTGGGCAAAAGAATCAGTTGGTGTATTTTATTATCCTGAAGATAACTTTCTAAACTTTCAAATGGGCCAAGCCAGGGCAGTTGAACCAAGTTCGGTTGATCACGGTCGGTGGTAAAAGTCCCCTTAAAACTAAAGCCCTGTTCAGTATGCCTTTTTATCCATGCTCTTAGTGCATCTAAAGATTTAGAGTCTCCAACTATTAAGCTGTTGCGAGAAACCAATTGAAAACCAATAACCCTTTTGAAAACCGCCGGTAATATAAAATTACAGGAGGCAAGTACAGGCCAACTCGTGCAAATATAAAATGCGAGAAACAATCGACTAGTTTCATTATCTTTTGTGGCAAAATAAGAAGCAAAAACAAAAAAAGCAATTATAGCAGTTTGAAAATTTGCTTTTAATAGTGATTCCCGAATTCGCCCCCATCCATTTTTCATAAAAAATAGTCCATAACGCTGAAGTGAACCAAAAGTTCCAACGACTAATCCGGCAATTGAAACCAGTGCGTAATTCCAAGGAAGACTAATTAATGAAAAGTCAAAAGATTCCCAAATGTACAAACATATCCAAAACCAAAGAAATAAGGATGAAAGCAATACAATTTTATGTAAGGTTGCGTAGCCTTTGTCTCTATGATTAATCATGGATTATAAACCTCCAACATCCTATAAAAGTGATAAAAGTGCAAGGATGTATTACATCATTCGATTATTGAATTCTCATTTATCATAGAACTTCTCAATCCCCTATGATTAATCTACGCTTGCAATTTCATTTTTTTTTGAAAACAATGAAATCATCTTGAAACTTAAAAAATCAGGGCAAAGCCGAATCACAGGGAAACCTCAATCGTTAGAGCTAGAGTCGATTGATTTTTTTGTTAGGCTCATGGGTATTTTAGGAATGCCTCGTTCAGTAGGTGAGATTTACGGTTTGTTATATTTTTCGGAGCAACCGCTCTCGATGGATAAAATTACAGCCCGTTTGGAAATTAGTATTGGATCGGCAAGCCAAGGTTTAAAAACGCTCAAATCACTTAAAGCTGTAAAATCAACCTACATTGCAGGAGATAGAAGAGACCACTACATTGCAGAAACTGAATTCAGAAGACTCTTTGCAACATTTATTAAAGATGAAATCATGCCCCATCTCGATAGTGCCAAGGATCGAATTACTAGAATGGAAAAGTCTTTGACTGACGAGAATAAGCAAGACGAGTTTTATCAAATTAGACTTGAGAAATTAAAGAAACTAACCAAGACAGGCGGACGTTTATTACCTGTCCTTGCAGGGTTCCTAAAACTGCAATGATCAGTGATAACATGAAAGATTGGTCCATCGGTTGGTACTGCTTACGAGCGAAACCCAGAATGGAAATGCTTGCTGCACAAACTCTCGGCACCTTAACCAATGTTGAAGTTTTTTTACCCCGAACAGTACGTCCCCGAAAAGAAAAAGTTGTTCCAACTCGCCCTCTTTTCCCAGGTTATTTCTTTGCGAAATTTGACCCAGCAGTCCACCTTAGGAATGTACACTTCGCTCTGGGTGTTGCCTACATTGTTCGAAGAAATGAGGTCCCCGTTCATGTCCCTCCTCAAGTGATACTTGAACTTAACTTATTATCTCCTGACGGAATATTAGAAATCCCAGATGAACCTCATAAGGTTGGTGATAAGGTCACAGCAATCTCTGGTTTATTTAAAGGTGACGAAGGAACTGTTACCCAATTAGTGCCCGCAAGGGAAAGGGTAAAAGTGCTTTTCGAAATCCTGGGTCGACAAACCGAAGTAGAGATCCCCGAGAATTTATTAGATTTCCCCAGTGCTCACCCAATGAGTTCTGACTCATCGCATTAAGTATATTTAGATTTATTCACCTTATTGGCTTTGTAATCAAAACAAATAGCCAAGGGCGGTAGCATGATCAACTCATTCGTTGGTCCTAATCAAGCAGTTTTCAATATGCTAAGTTCATTGATTATTCATCAATCAAAAGCTGTTTCCAATATTTAGTTTTAAGTTAATAAAAAATGTTCAACCTTAACTTACGCTATCTATTTTCTGTTTTTTTATTATTTATTTTTGCTCTTTGCTTTTTTTCGAGTGAGCTAGTGTTCCCTTTTCTTAGAAAATGGAAATCTAACCAACTGCTCAATTTATCCAAGGTTTACCATGACGAATCAATTAGCAATGAAAGTAACTTGCTCGAAGACGGTGTTCGAAAAGCAAGAATTGCCTCGCTCCTCGACCCATCAAATCGGGAAACAAAAGAAAATTTTCTAAAATTACTTTTTCGGTCAAAACCAACTGATGCACTACAAATTTGGGCTTCTATCTTTTACGATAGCACAAGCTTGGAGGAGGATAGAATGAAACTTCTCAACCGTAGTATACAAACTTTAAAAAACGATCAAATTCAGATTCATGGTCGGAGAATTGCTGGAGAAATTGCTTTTCAGCAACTCACTCAATTAAAAAACAGTGAGGGATGGTTGGATTCACCTGCCAATGCACTCGTTACAGCAGAATTACTTGCCGAGACAGGCAACCCGTTTCAAGCCTCCCAAATTATTCGTAACTCTCTATTAAATCACCCGACCCATTCGAAGAGTATTTTTTTACTTACCCGATTAACTGTTCATTTAAAGGAATTTGAGAATTTATCATCAATCGGTGGTAAACTTGCCAAATTGGCGTCAAGAAAAAGTCAAACTGGAATTGAAGCGATTCGCCACATGACACTTCTTCACATTCTTCAACCATTATCTAAAGGTAGTCTTTCAAAATGCCTCGAACTCCTTCAATCTAATCCAAACGCTCAAGCCATCGACTATATGCGGATTCATGCTCTGCAATACCAATTGGCAAAAGATGAAAAAAATAGAATATCCATTATTCGAACTTGCTCAGAACAATTTGACTTAAATCAACCAACAGATCTACTCATATTTTCCCGATGGTTAGGACGCCTCGGAGCATTTTCAGACTTAGTCCAGTACCTATCACCTTCCAAGTCCAAAGTGGATGAAGAATTGTTTAAACTTAGAATGAATGCATTAGCTCAACTCAATGATTTGGATAGCATTCATTTTGAAGTAAGCAATGCCCCAATAATTCCCGAGCGATGGCGTCTAGTCATCGAAGCTCGAGCGTTTGCGCTCGAAGGGAACTACAAAGAATCAATTAAGGTCTTAGATCGCCTTTTGCCGATTTTAGGAAATGACCCTAGGCTCGTAAGATCCATATGCAGTTATTTGGAAAGTGCAAATGATTTACAAGGATTAACCCATATTCTGAACAAACTAATTGAACAACCTATGCATCAAGGCTTTGCACTAAGGAAATTAATGCAATACCGATCTGCTTCAGCAACTCTTGAAGAGCTTATAGGTTGGATGGCAAAGCTTTCAAAACTTCACGGAAACGATCCTTTTTTCTCCCAGACATTTCTCTATTTCGAACTGTTGGACCCATTGTTACCCACCCCATCCCAAAAGCTTGATTCTTTAATTTTGGAGGCAAAAGAAAACTCAAAAATAAAAGATAACAAACAAAGCAGAATCACACTCGCACTTGCCCAGTTACGTAACCGTGCCCCAGACCAGGCACTAGTATCCCTTGGACCAATTAGCCAATGGAGGAATTGGCAAGCATCCCGACCGGCTTGGGCTTTTATTGCATCTCAGGTTTTTTCACTTAATCACGAATCTGAAAAAGCTATGATTTTACAAAAAAGTATTGATTTCACAAAGCTCGATCGAGCGGAAAAAGAGAGCTTAATTCAATTATTCCCTCAGTCCTTTCCAACTACGCAATAATCCTTATCATCCCTGTAAATCGACTCCAAATTACAAAATTTTAAATTTATCTTAGGCTCCTTAGGTTTAATCTCAATTTGGGGAATGCTTGTATTACAACTTTCCATTACATGGGAAACAAATGAACAGTATGCTCATGGTTTTCTTGTTCCAATACTTTGCTTTTACCTGCTTTTGAAATTACAACCGCCCTCCCCGGTCGAAGAAATAAAGCCTTCATTCTTACAAGGAAAAACTTGGTGGCTATTAGGGATCC
>CBFHYW010000027.1:0-16849 GCA_965660135.1 Opitutales bacterium | reverse complement strand
TGCAAATTCCTGTTCATCTGAACCATCCTGTTTGGTTGACTGCTCTTCGGCTATAATTTCGTCCTCTTCTGATCTGGAAATGGTTTCTTCTGTAGGATTTTCTGTTTCCTGATCCGAGTCCGAGGATTGATCAGAGTGGTCTTCGGATTCAGCAATTATTTCTTCCGAATTGAAAATATCAGATTCTTCATCCTCATTCAAATGATCATCTGTTTCCATAATTTCAGAAGATTCTGAGTCTTGTGCTTGTTCTTCTGAAATTGAGGGTTCGGACAGATCTTCGGAAGAATCCTCCTCATTACTTGACTCCTCAGTTATCTCCTGATCCTGTTCAAATGAGCTTTCGGGTGATACTGGGGATAGATCGGCATCGGGAGTTTCTGAAATGGAGCTTTCCTCCTCGTTATCAATTTGCACATCATCATTTTCTTCTTCCAGATCAGATTCGTCTTCAATATCAGGTTTGATTGGCTCCTGATCTGAATTTGCTGAATCGAGGTTGTTTTTTTCGATAACGACTGGTTCGGGAAATTCCCTGGGTAGTTTTCCAACAGTTTGTTGGAGTTCTTTTAACTGGGTTGCTAATGAATTAACAGACTCTTGAAGCGAGTTTATGGATTGAACAGCCTGGGGGAGGGCAGGGTCCGGTTCGGGAAGTAGTGGAGATTGAACAGCGAGTTCTTCAATGCTGCTGAGTTTGTTTAGCAGGGTATTTTTAATTTCGTCCAAATCCGTGGAAAGTTGAGTAAGGACTGGGTTGCTTTCGGGTTCCTCTTTTTGAGCTTCGGATACAATTTTATCTACCAAGGTGGGTACTTTATCTATCTTAACAGAGAGTGCTTCCAGTTCGCTCCGCATTTCTTTTATATCAAAGTATGTCTTACGGTGTAGTTCCTCGTCTTTACGATTAGCTGGATCGAATGCAAGAGCGAGAAAGCGGTCGAGCAGGTGTGGAATAAATACAAGAATTGATCCGAGCCCGGATGCTAAAATGCAGGTGGTTAGTTGCCAGGTGTCGAGTTTATTACTTGCCTGCAGTTCGAGGTAGGCAAAGGAGAGGACCAGGACGAGGATGAAGAGTGCAGCCAGATAGAAGGGCCATTTAGCTACACCATCAAGCGGGTCATCATTTTCTTCGTATTCCATTAAATTAAAAAAATATGTATATTTTCATGCTTCTTTTTTGCGAAAGAACCAAGCGAAAAATAATGGTTTCTTCTAATCAATTTCTTTCCCGTTCTGGGAAACCAACTTTTCGGTACACTTTTCCCATGATTTTATAGGCTCGTTTTTGAGCCGCATTGGCCCCCTGTGCGAGAACGCTTTTTAGGTATTCCTTATCCTTGATCAGTTGATGATATTTTTCTCTGACTGGTTGGAGGGACTCGCAAATAAGCTCGGTTAATTCGTTCTTTAATACGCCGTATCCCTGACCGGAAAAATGTTCCTCGAGTTCTTCTGTGCTTTGCCCTGAGAGTGCGGAGTGAATGGTTAATAAATTTGAAACTCCAGGTTTTTCTGCCGAGGCTTTGATTTCGGATTCGGAATCGGTGACAGCTGATGAAATTTTCTTTTTAATCTGATCTGGTTCATCCAAGATATACAAAGTTGCTCTTTCATTCTCGTCTGACTTCGACATTTTGCGGGTGGGATCAGCAAGAGACATAATACGGGACCCGGTTTTGGGCACATAGGGCTTGGGTATGGTAAAAGTTTCTGAATATTGATGATTGAATTTTTGGGCAAGGTCCCGACAGAGTTCGAGGTGCTGCCTTTGGTCTTCACCAACAGGAACAAGATCGGCATTGTATAGTAAAATATCTGCAGCCATCAGCACAGGGTAGCATAGCAGACCGGCATTGATTGAAGATTGTGCCCGTGCTCCCTGATGGGTAAATTTGATATCTCCCTCCGCATTTTTGGAATCCTGCTCTGTTTTAAATCCGAGCTTGGCTGCTTTGTCCTTGAACTGAGTCATTCTCTGAAGTTCACCAATTGGAGTAATACAAGTAAGAACCCAGGCAAGTTCGGTGTGTCCAATGACATGGGACTGAACGAATTGTTGGCATTTATCCGGATCAAGTCCGCAGGCAATGTACTGGGCAACACAATCGTACACATTTTGCCTCAAGGTCGCCGGGTGGGCAGGTGTGGTGATTGCATGCAGGTCAACTATCCCAAAATAACAATCGTTCTGGTCGAGCATTTCGGACCAATTACGAACTGCTCCCAAATAGTTACCTAAAGTAAGTTTACCGGTCGGTTGTGCACAGGTTAGGATAACAGGTTTAGTTTTACTTTGATTGGTTGCACTCATTGGTTAATGAAATAGTTGTTGGACAAGAATGTTATATCTTTGTATACATAATAAAGAATTTTATCACCCTAATAAAATTTTACCCCACTAATTATGGATACAAAATTTGAAGAAACAATCCAAGAAGATTTGAAAGAGCTTCTCAAGCGTTGCCCATTGGGCACTTATGAGGCAGCTATTGCATTCCGATTGGATAATGATGTAACCCAGATAGAAAAGATCGTACTTGGCATTGTAGACAGGCATTTAGAACCTGAGCAACGTGAGATTTTTGCAGAGAGCGATGATTCTTTGCGAATGTACGATGATTTGGGCCTAGATTCTTTAACCATGCTGGAAATTGTAATGATGGTTGAGCAGACATTGGATGTAAGTATTGATAACGATGAATTGCGCGACTTGCGAACTTTGGGAGATGTAAAATCCTATCTTTCTGCCAAAGCACGGGGTGAGGAACCACCCACTCGTTCAAAAAGTTTTAGAATTGAAGAAATTGCTTCTGTTATGCCACATTGTGAACCGTTTTTATTTTTAGAATCTGCTAAGATCGATGAACAGGAGGCATATGCAACCTATCGAATTTCTGGAAATGAAAGTTTTCTGGAAGGGCACTTTAAGAATAATCCTGTTTTCCCTGCCTCAATTATGATTGAAGCACTTGGGCAGCTTTGCGTATTTTTTCTTTTAAAGGGAGAATCTCCTTCACTTTCTTCAAAGGTCGACCCTTCAACCATATTTTTTACCTCATGTGACGGGGTTAAATGTAGAAGGATTTGTAAACCGGGAGATACCTTGAATATGAAGGTGAAGGTTTCAAGGATTAGGCACCCACTGGCATGCTTTCAGGGCGAGATTTCTGTGAATGATGAAAGAACTGCCCATGCAGAAGAGGTAAAGCTGGCATTTGACTACTATCCAGTTATCGAACCAGAAGAAGAACTTTCTTCCAAGAATGTTCAAGCCAATGGGGGTGGTATACATTTAGAGGTTCAACCGAATAACGGATCGAATGGGAATCCAAGTGGTCAGAAAGTTCCCTCCCGATTTATTAAGTACGAGCCAAATTCCTAAATTCTATTTAGGGTTTTCCCTTGTCCTGAAAATTTTTTAAATTGAGTAAGGTCGCTTTTTTATATGCCACCTTTCCGCGCCCGACGGAAACTTTCGTAAGAAGAGAATTACGAGCGCTTGAGCAAATAGAATTTGTACCTGATTTATATTCCATTTGGAAAGGTGCTGATCAGTGGGAAGGCAAAACCATTAACAAATTTTATTTTTTCAAACTTTTCACATTGGTTTTTTGGATTCCATATTGGGCATGGAAAAAGCCGGGTGCATTTAGAGAAATACTTAGGGAGTTATGGAAGAATTCTTGCCCAAGTTTACAAAATTGGAACGAAACTTTTTTGGGATTAGGATTTGCCTTGGTCGAAGCCCATAGATTTAAGAGAAAAGAATATTCCTTACTACATGGAGTTTGGGCAACCATGCCGACAACCGCGGCACTTGGACTCAGCGAGCTTGCGGATGTACCTTTTTCTATGGGTGCCCATGCTTATGATGTTTTTCGTTCGGGCGGAGATTGGTTATTGGACATTAAATTCAAGAGAGCTTTATTTGTGCGCACTTCATCAAGTTCCACAGTAAGTAGGATTCTGAAATTGGGTGTAGCGGAACGAAAAATAAAATTAATTCGCAGAGGGTTAGCAAATTGGCCGGTTCGGGGGAATTTTGAACTATGCTCTAACTCACGTTTGGAATTGATAAGTGTTGGCCGTTTGGTTGAAAAAAAAGGCTATATCCATCAGTTAAGGATCGCAAAATTTTTATTAAATCAATCAATTCCATTTCGCCTTCGAATAGTTGGTTCCGGACCCTTGTCGAATTCCCTTTTTTTGGAGAGTAAGCGAATGGGTTTGGAGGGAAATATTATTTTTACTGGTCCAAAAACACAGAAAGAAACGAGAGAGTTGTACTTACATTCGGACATCTTTCTTTTTACTGGCGTGATCGCGAAAAATGGAGATCGTGATGGTATTCCAAATGTTGTTCCCGAAGCAATGTCTGCAGGTTGCCTGATTTTAGCATCTTGCTATGCCGGTGCATCAGAGGCTTTTGTTGAAGATGTTTCAGGATTCTCGATAAACCCGTTCAACACGAAAGATTGGGTCGATTTACTGGTTGAATTTTGGCAAAGTCCGGAGTCATTTGTAAAGATCAGGAAATCTGCGATTAAGCACTCAAAAGAAGCGTTTAATATTGAGAGAACTGCCAATTCTTTTACTAATGCCGTTCTGAATGGTAATTTGAAATGACTACAGAAAAGCCAACGGTTAGCATAATTATTTCTGTCTTCGAACAATTAGCTTACACAAAGAAATGTTTGGAACATCTTCAAAAAACCTTAACAGGAACGATTTTTTATGAAGTTTTAATTGTCGATGATGCGAGTAATGACGGAACAAAAGAATACCTTTTGTCTTTAGAACCTCCTTATCGAGTCTTTTTTAATAATGAAAAAAAAGGCTTTGCAAAAAACAACAACTCAGCAAGTAGAGAGGCGGTGGGTAAATTCCTTTGCTTTTTAAATAATGATGTTTTTGTTCAGGGGAACTGGTTATTGCCAATGATTGAAGTTTTAAAGAAAAATGATCAAGTTGGGATGGTCGGGAATGTTCAGAGATTATCAAATTCAATAAGATATGACCATATGGGAGTCGTTTTTGCCCCTGAAGGGAACCCCAGGCATTATGGACAGGGTTTCTATCATCGCCCATTTAAGGGGCAGGTTAAGCAATGGAGTGCTGTGACTGCTGCCTGCTGTGTAACCGAAAGTGAAACTTTTCATAATCTTGGTGGGTTTAATGAGATTTATTTGAATGGTTGTGAGGATGTCGATTTATGCCTGAGAATGAATGCTAATGGGTTATTCAATTATGTTGTTCATGACAGCGTAGTGACTCATGTGAAGGGTGCAAGTGAAGGCCGAAAATTACATAATGATAAGAATGCAAAAATCCTTCTGGACCATTGGGGTAGCAAAATTCGATTGAATCAATCAATTCTGGACCAGCGTAATCATGCTAAAACTTATGCATTTCGTGGTTTTTTTAAACCTTGGTCTATTAATTTTTCAAAATGGATCGAATCCATTTTAATTCTTTTTAGAATTAAAACATTAAATAGATCTTAAATCTTGGATTTTGCATAGATCATGGCTTCTTCGATCCGGTCTAAATCTTCTTCTGTGTGTGAGGCTGATATCGCAGTTCTGATTAAATCTTTTCCTGGAGGAACACCAGGTGCAATCGAGATAATAGCATACACTCCTTTTTCCAAAAGGGCTTTCCAAAAATAATATACCTTTTCTTTCTGGCCTAAAACAATCGGAATTGCAGGAGTTTCACTTTCCCAAGTATCTAATTTTAAATCTGACAAAATTCCTCGATATCGTTCAAGGTTTTTAAATAACCTTTGTCTGTGTTCCGGTTCGTCCTGCATGATCCTTAGAGCTTCTTGTGCACAGGCACAGGAGACCGGGGAGAGGGCAGCAGAGAAAATGGTCTGCTTGGAATGGCTTCTCATGTAGTCAATGGCATCCTTTGTCGAGGCAACAAATCCTCCTGCTCCAGCAAGAGATTTAGAGAAACTGGCACATAATACATCAACTTGATCACTCATTTTAAAATGAGCCGCAGTTCCACGCCCGTCTTTTCCTAAAACGCCAAATCCATGTGCGTCATCAAGGATCGTAAAGACTTTGTGCTCTTGTGCGATCTTAACAAATTCAGGTAGCTTTGCAATGTGTCCCTCCATGGAGTATACACCTTCCAAAACAAAAATCTTGTTTTGAGCACTCTCTTCATAATTTATTAACTCTGAGGCATGAGCAGGGTTGTTATGAGCAAAGCGTTCGCATCTTGCTCCACTTAGTTGAATGCCACTCCATAAAGAGGAATGAAGGTTTTTATCAGCGAGTATTAAATCTTTTCGATCAGCAAAGCCAGTAACCGCAGATGCACAGGCCAGATAGCCAGCTGAAAACACATGACAGGCTTCCTTGCCCAGGAAACCGGCAAGTTCTTCTTCCAATTCTTGATGGAATATTCTTCCCCCATTAGCTAACCTTGCTCCTGTTGTACTGCTTCCCCATTTATTTAAGGCTCTAATGCCAGCCTCTTTAATTCGTGGGTGGTGGGATAGTCCGAGATAATCATTGCTTGAGAGCATAATGAATTCCTTGCCATCCTTGAACACCCGAGTTCCTTCCTGCCTATCAAATATATGATAATAGGTATCGTATTTTAAACGAAGCCTAGTTGAATCGTCAGACTGAATACGTCCCCATAAAGGAGATTTTTTTGACTTGAGAAATGAAATTGGCATGTATGAGTTTCCTACAACCAATTCAACTCAGTTGAAAGGAAAAAGCCAACTCAGATTCGCTTAACTTTTAATATTTCGGAATTGTGCGAAGGAGAAAATTGTCTCGCGGCTATTATTCAGTTCTCTTGATTACATGAAAACCAAAGCCAGTTTCCACAACCTCAGATACTGAACCAACATCCAATGCAAACGCTGCTTCGGAGAATGCTTTTGCCATTACTTCAAACTTAAATTTCCCGAGGTCACCACCTTTTGATTTGCTTGGACCGTCTGAATATTCACCTGCCAGTTTAGCAAAATCTTCACCTTTATTCAAAATAAGCCCCCGTATCCGTTCAGCTTCTGCTTTTGCCTCTTCCTTTGAGCGTGAGATGTTAGCATCTGCACGATCTGCACCTTTATAGGAAATTAAAATATGGGATGCCTGCACCTCATCTGGCATTTCTGAATTTTGCTCTTTAGTTTTTACGAAATCTTTTCTTTCCAAGCGAATTTTTTTGTAAACATCATTGGAGATTACATAGTACCACCCAGCAAGGTTTTCGTTCAGTTCATTCACCCGTTTTTGAGCTTTTGCGACTTTTTCGTTGAATTCTCTCTGCTTGGCCGCGTTAGCTGCTTTAACATTTGCAATTTCTGCATCTCTTTGAGCTTTCTGTTGGTTCATTTCAACTGATTCTCCGCTTTCATTACTATCAGCGTTTGCAGAAGTGATTTGAGCCTGGGCTGGGGGAGGCGGAGGGTTAATGGAAGGGGGAGGGGTGGAAGGTACAAAATTGGGCGGTGGACCTGGAGGTGTTATTGCAGGAGCATTGGTTTTTTCACCCTTCTCTCCCTCGTCACCCTTGGCTCCTTTATCATTAGTCGAATTTTGATCCACTTTCTTTGGCGTGGCAGGTAATTCTAAAGGAGTAGGAACAGGTTCAAGCATCAAGGGGTCGAGTAAGCTCTGGTTCACCCGAGCAAAGGCATAGATGTAGCGACTGTCTCCAGTTGAATTCTCATCATCCTCCGGGCCGCGATAGGTGTCGCCAAACCGCAACACATATTCAACTCCGTCTTTCATACCTACAATGATTTCCCCTTTATTTGAAACGACTTTGGGGACTTGCTGGCCTTGAGGGTTTTTAACTGCAACGGTATAAAAGCCCTTTTGCTGAAGGGACTGAACTACAGCTTGGTTCTTTTGATCTTTTAGATTGTTAAAAAACTCGTTCCCCTGTTTTAGGTTGTTCACTAAAATTTCAGGCTTGTTCTCAACATCAATAATTTCAAGATCATCAAATGCATCCTTTAATGCGTCGAGTTTTTCCTTATCCAATTCTTCCTGTTCGGATAAAGTTGACCCACTTAATTTCCACTCGGAGTTGTCATAATCAAGTACAAGTGGGTTTCCGGTCCGGTTTAGTTGCCCAGCCGCTAGGTTGACCTCATAATTATCGAGAGTTACTCGCTTGATATTCCATTTATCCAAATCCAAGAAATCTTTTTCGACCCAATCCACAAACTTGGTTGAAACATCGTTCACATTTTGAATTTCCACAATAAACACTGTGTTTTCATCAGGTTTGCGAACATAGCGGGTACTAGATAATCCATCTACCTCATTCCCAATTATTAGCTGAGCAAGGTTGGATCCCGAGTTATTTTTAAGTGCAATACTCTTTCCCACACCAAGGTCTCCGGGGGTAGCTTTGCTTGGATCAAGAACGCCAAAATTTGCATGTTCACCGGCACCTTCAGCCGCTGTATCCAAAATTCGTAAGTCCAACAGAATAGTTGATACATCTTTTACTTGATTATCTGCATTGGCTGGATAGTCAGGCATCTGTGGTCTTCGGATCAACCACCCCTTGTCTGTCTGAGCAATTTCAATTGATTTGGCCTCGAGATTTTCCTCATCAATTTCCACAATTTCAATGCCTATGGCATCTCGTGGGTCGAAGGTCTCGAACAGAGATTGTCCCATTCGACTACCTTTACTGGTCGGGTCAATCTTTGCTGGGGTTGAAAAAATAGCGAGGGCAATACAGGCTGCCGCTACGGCGATAAAAGCGATGGACTTGTTAATTTCGTTCATAGGTCTAAATTTCAGAATTAGAAATGTTTAATCTAGGATCTCACACGTGATGCAATTGCACCTTGAATTTCAGCAGATCTTTTTTTCCAGAATACAAATATAGCTATCAAAAGAAGGGGTATAGGGGGCAAGAAAACGGACATAAACTGAATGTACTCTTGTTTGTTTTTGATTTCTCGATCTCTTTGTCTTTCAGCTGCCTTAACTTTTGTGTTCGTATCTTGGCGCAATTCACGTTCCTTTTTAGCTAAATTCTTTTGCAACTTGGCCGCTTCTGTTTGAAGAACCTGCATGAATTGCCCCTGAGTCATGGTTGTCTGACTGTTTTGAACTTCAGCAAGGGCTTCATTAAGCTTTCTATTTTCCTCCTGTAGAATTTTTTGAATGGAGTTTTCTGCACTTTGTATGGTTTGAGTCGCAACTTCACGAGCTTCCTCGATACTCTTTTCAAATTCCTCTAATGTTCGGTGCACGCGCCGGCGGTTGCGAATATCAAGTAAACGATCTTCCTTAGCCAAACTATCAATTAGGTTTAGACAGAGTGTTACATTATCAACATCAAGAGGGAAATCTGATTCAGGTCCCCGGCTTCTAATATTGAAAAACGGATCAGCGAGTACATCAATATCAGCAACGAGAATAACATTCATGTTATTAGTCGAATTTCCGTCCTGAATTTTGCCTTCGATTGATGCTGCAATGGTTGCTGGAGTATTTAACCCGGCATAGAGGGTACGATCAGGATTGAAACGGCGGGGTGAGCCAAAAACTCCGCCTGTCCAGAAATTATCCAAGCTTGTGGTTCCACTCAAGCTTCCTCCCCTTGATTGAAGAAGGGGTTTGAAGGTAAGCGATGCTTGAGGGTTTTCGTGTAAAGATCCTGGGCATGTGAATAAACAGTACTGCAATTCAGAGGTGACTGGACCGTCATGAAATGAGTTTTCCAATCCACCCACATAGATAAATTCGTCTGGGAAGTTCTCAGATCTTGGAATCTTAGGAAATGGATTGTAGGAATCGCGTAGGATTCTTTTTTCCATGCCTTTGAGTTTTGTATCAACCGGATCAAGAAGTTTCTGCTCAATGAAATTTCGAATCGGGTGGGAGTAATCTAATCCACTTACAGAATCCCTTAGGCTGGTTAGTTGCAGACTATTCCAGTCGTTGAGAGACAATGGAGCGTTTGCGTTTAGACGAGCTTCAAATTCAGAAACCTTTTTAATTAAATCATTGAGCTTGGTAAAGAAATTACCAACTTCTGCGAACCTTCCCCGGGCTGGTCCCAAGCTTCGGCTAGCATTTGCTTGTAAGGAGACAAGTTCCTGCTTTATTGCACTTAATCTGCTTTTTGGATTCACATTGAAATGTACGCCAAGAACATCCCATAATTTTGCCAGATCTCCCTTTTCTGGTGCGGGGGGAGGGGGCTGTCCAGGTCCGCCACCCTGCTGATTGTTTCTTCGCGGTTCATAAGTTCCGGTCACACTGCCTTGAATTAGGGGTAGCGGATCTTCGAAAATCGCTGTTGGAATCCCAGCTTTAATTGCAGCTATCAGATCATCTAATTTTTCATTATCAAGCGTGGATGGTTGGACAACCATAAGTGCATCATAATCACCACTTTTAATATCTCCACCGGTTACTTCCTGCACATCGTACTGCTTGCGCAGTTCACTCACTACTTCCCATGCCGGAGTACCTCCTCCCATGTTAAAGCCCATAATGCCCATTCCTGCAGACCCCATCATCGGTGCATCTGTAGCAAAAACGCCGAGTTTCTTTTTCGCTTTTGGCCCGCTTACCGTACTTAGGGTACGCATAATTTCGTATTCTACGGGAAGACCTTTATATACAAATGGGATTGTTTGCTGACCACCATTTCCCTTAAACACGACACCGAGGTATAAGTCTTTTTGCCAGGGCATAAATCGGCCATCTTCCTGGACGAATAGAGGCGGAGTTACCCCGTTCTGATTAATAACACCGTATTTTTCAGCTGTGGTTGATGCGTTATCTTCAGCAGAAATTTCGTGAATATCCACGGTTACATTCTTACTCTCACGGTCAATTTCACGAAGTGCAGTGAGCAAATTGATCCGGGTTTGTACATATTGTTCAGGCATTGATTCCGCCGGAGAAATGAATGCGTCAATTTCAACAGGACTGTCCATTTCACTTAAAAGACCAATCGAGCCCTGGGAAAGGCTACTCAATTGTTCCTCAGTTGCATCAATTCTTATAACATCGTTGTTTCGAAAGAAAAAAGTAAGGGAATATGCAATAGAAATTGAAGCCAGTACCCTGCAGGAGTAGTGGAATATTTTGTTGCTCCCAGTTGGACTTCCTACCCAGTGCCTTCTTCCAATGAGAATGGAGCAAAGGTAAAGCATGGCTGCCGATAAACTGATAAAGAATGCCATACTTGAAAGGCTGATTATACCACGACTAAAGTCTAAAAAACTGGATGAGAGCCCCCAGTTTGATTCGGATAATAAGGCTAACGGTGCATTGAAAGCTACTCCAAGTACGAATGCCACAGTTAAATTAGCAGTAAGAAAAGAGGCAACCATTCCAATCGCCAACATGCTTAAACCAACAAACCAATAACCAATGTAGCTCGACAGCAGAAGTCCAAAATCCGGGTTGCCCAGTTCCGAAAGAACAAAGTAGTTTGCAATAATTGAAAAGAAAAGAGAAGCGGTGAAAATAGCCACTGCTCCCAAGTATTTTCCGAAAACAACATCAAAATCACTGCCAGGTAAAGTGAGCAATAATTCATCAGTTCCCTGACGACGTTCATCTGCCCAGATACTCATGGTTATGGCAGGTATGAAACCTAAAAGTATATGAGGAAGAAATTTGTTGAGTTGATCGAGATTCGCTAAATTGGAATCGAAGAATTCCTGGGGCCAAAATGCAGCGAGTCCGCTTGAAAGAAGAAATGCACATATAAAAACATATCCGCTAGGACTCCCGAAATAGGAGGCGAGGTTACGTTTAAATACAGCGATAATTGCTTTTTTATTCATATCAGTAAACAAGAGGTAAAATTAAAAAATTGAAAGCTTAAGCTGCTTCCATTGTTTGACGATTAAACCATGAATCTAGGGATGGTTCGTTTTTCAGATCTTCGGGAGTTCCTTCAAAAATTAATCTTCCCTGATTGATAAGAATAATGCGGTCAGCCATCTCAGGAACTTCCTGTAGTATGTGAGTCGAAAGAAGAATGGTTTTACCTAATCCCTTAATTGTTTTTCTGACTTCCAATACTTGATTGGGGTCAAGACCGGCGGTTGGTTCGTCCATAATTAGAACATCAGGTTCATGGAGCAAAACATTGGCCATACCAACCCGTTGGCGAAAACCGCGGGAAAGCTTTCCGATTGGTTTATTCAAAACCGTTCCTATAGCACACTGGTCCACAACCTCATCGATTCTTTTTGATTTCAGATCATTATTCATACTTCGTGCGTCAGCGAAAAAATGAAGTAAGTTTCTGGGGGTCATTTCTTCATAGAGTGGCCCATTTTCAGGAAGATAACCAATCCGGTTCGCAACTTCCTGCCGGTTGCCGGCAACTTCCATTCCGCAGATTTTTGCTGTGCCTGCGGATGGGGCAAGGTAACCGGTGAGCATTTTCATAGTAGTGCTTTTTCCGGCACCGTTTGGACCAAGGAAAGCAACAACTTCACCTTCTCGTATGGTGATGTTAAGGTTTTCTACGGCAATGAATTCGCCGTAGTACTTACTGAGACCTTGTGTCTCGATCATTATTTCTGAGGATGAATGGTCTGACATGTTAGGTGTATTTTGTTCAAGCAACCGGGTGGTGCTTAGGTTGAGTTAATATTAGGAAAAGATAGAAAACAGAGTTGTAGCGTTTTCAAAAAAGGTTTTTGTGTAAACGATAGAAAAAATCGCAATTCTGAACATGGGCAAGCAGAAAAACTTTGCAAACCCCTAAAATAAAATTCATGGTTAAGTAATTGTTGTTATGAATCCTTATTCTAACAAGTGTCTTTTAGTTCTATTGGTTTCTTTGTTGGTCAATAGTTATTCTTTCGCGAAAGAATTTAATGAGGAGTCACTATTGAAGGCTATGGAATCTGTGTCTTGGATCGATCCACTGCGTAATCCCTCAGCAGATGGATCAATGATAAGTTGGTTATCCGAAAACCCTTCCCCAGTACCTCTTTTTTATCCTAAATTAGTTCCACTTTTTGATTTTATGGATATGGGGAATTCTAAACTTTATACTCTTGAACAACTTTCCGCTAATCCTAGGCTTGGTCCTCGTCCAGTATTGAGGCAGGGAACAAAGTCATACTTTTCGATAGATAAGCCGGTTAATGAAGATAAAAAAGTGGTATCCTTGGAAAATCGACTGAGGGAATTAGAGGCAAAATTACTTGAGGTTGAGGCCAAGCCCGTTTATCGGCCCGATGACGCAGAGTTGAAAGCTTTTATTTTGGATGGGAAAGAGGGGTTGACTCCTGAACAAAGACTTGAATACCTGAGCAAAGTAATTTCAGAGGCGAAAGGAAAAGCTGATTCTGAGACTGTTGAGCCAGGGCAAATTGTTGTAAATCAAAATCCCTCAATTTTACCAGTTAATGATCTTCCGGAGTTTTTGGGAAACCTTCCAGTTCCCCCTTCACTCTCCTCACTAAATACTGCGAGAAGTTCTGATTCCAAGCCCTTTATTCCTACAGCCTCAAGGTCAGTATTAAAATTTAAGGCCAGTATTAGAACGCCTCAAGGTGCAGAGCGACCTGCACAAGCTTCAGAATTTTATTTAACGACCCAAAATTTGCATGACTTACTGAGCGATTTAAATCTAAACCGTGCTATTGCCGGTGAGGTGCAGTCGGTTGCAGAGCTCTGGGCGCGGGCCGAAAAAGATTCTACGGCAAATCCTGAGATTGCTCTGGGTGTTAAATCAATTCTGTTACAGGCAAAAGTCTCTAAAACCCGAACCGATCCCTTTGGAAAAGCCGAGATCGAAAATGTTTCTCCAGATGATGAATATTACCTTATTGGTTTGGATAAGGACGATCGAACTGGCGTAATTACTATTTGGTCAAAGCATATTGAAGTTTCGCCGGGTGAAAACATTGTTGAATTGACTTCAAACGATGTTATCTATCACGAATAGACTTTTACATTTGTAGAGTCTAGTTTAACTAATTCTCGCCAACCTCCCACATTCATTATATTACTGAATTTTAATTCTTATGGTATTGCAAAATCAAGAAATCCTTCAACAGGCAGCCGATCAAGCTAGAGGCTTAGCAATCGATGCCGTTCACGCATGTAGTTCCGGGCATCTCGGACTTCCACTTGGTGCCGCTGAAGTCGGAGCCGTGCTTTATGGTCATGATCTGAAAATTGATCCATCCGATGCTAACTGGTTGAATCGTGATCGTTTCGTTCTTTCAGCTGGTCATGGTAGTATGTTTCTTTATAGCTGGTTACACTTGGCAGGTTTTGATCTACCCTTGCAGGAAGTTAAAAATTTTCGAAAACTTCACAGTATCACTCCTGGGCACCCCGAATTTGGAGAGACTCCAGGAGTAGAATCCACCACCGGTCCATTGGGGCAGGGCGTGGGAAATGCGGTTGGGATTGCAATTGCCGCCAAGATGGCTGCCGCTCATTTCAACACAGCTGAGCATGAGATTTTCAATCACCAGGTCGTATGTTTAGCAGGTGATGGATGTTTGCAGGAGGGTGTGGCTGCTGAAGCTGCTTCCTTAGGAGCACATGTTGGCCTGGATAATTTAACCATCGTTTACGATTCCAATGATGTAACCCTTGATGCTATGGCAGACGCCAGCCAGAGTGAAAGTGTTCTGGATCGATTTGCCGCTTATGGGTTCAATGTGATTCGCCTTGAAGATGGGCATGATCTTAATGCAATTGCTGATGCTCTTGCTCAGTCCCGTGCCAATACCAACGGTAAGCCTACTTTTATAGAGTGCAAAACTTTGATTGGGAAAGGAATTCCTGAAGTAGCCGGTACCGCAGCCGGACATGGAGAGGGTGGGGCCAAGTTTTCTGAATCTGCCCGTCAGGGACTGGGGCTTCCTGAAGAAAAGTTTTATGTCTCCGATGAGGTTCGTTCCTACTTTGCATCCCTCAAGGACCAGCGCCAGGCCAGCCGTCAGTCATGGGATCAGACATTTGCCGCCTGGCAATCCGCCAATCCCGAAAAGGCGGCTCTTTTACAAAGCGGCTTGAATCGTGAATTACCTGCCAATTTATTAGATAGCGTACAAGAATTTGCTGAAGATGCAAAAGTGGCCACTCGTGCTGCAGGTTCGCAAATTATTAACGATTTGGCCAAAGCTTTTCCACTTCTTATTAGTGGTTCTGCGGACCTTCATGGATCCACTAAGAATTACCTTAAAGAAATGGGCGATTTCTCGAGCAGTAATAATGCGGGTAGAAATCTCCTTTTTGGTATTCGTGAACATGCCATGGGGGCCATCGTGAATGGCATTGGATATTATGGAATTTTTCGTCCATCCGGTGCCACCTTTGCAGTGTTTGCTGATTACATGCGTGGATCCGTTCGGGTTTCTGCTTTGGCGAATTTGCCCATTTTTCATATTTGGACTCATGATTCAGTGGCAGTCGGAGAGGATGGACCTACCCACCAACCTGTTGAAACTACCAGTGGTTTACGATTGATTCCCAATCTGGATGTGATCCGTCCCGCTGATCCTGAGGAGACGGCAGGTGCATTCTTTGCTTCCCTTGAGCGCATTGATGGACCAACCGGACTTATTTTGACCCGTCAAAATGTTCCCAATCTTTCTCAGATCCCGGTTTTGGAACGTCGTCATGGAGTTCTCAAGGGTGCTTACATTGCCCGTAAAGAAGTGGGTGAATTGGAGTTAATTATTTTGGCTTCCGGAAGTGAGGTTTCCCTTGCTATGGAAGCGGCTGAAAAGCTTGGACCTACCGTACGCGTAGTTTCCATGCCCTGTATGGAACGATTTGATCGCCAGGACCCCGATTACCGAGAATCCGTTTTGCCCAAAAAATTTCGCAGCCGCCTCGCAGTTGAAGCTGGGGTGACTGATATATGGAGAAAATATGTCGGTTTGGATGGCGTGGTTGTGGGAATTGACCGTTTTGGTATTTCCGCCCCCGGAGACATCGTCATGGCCGAACTTGGTATTTCAGTTGAAAATATTGTTAAAAAAGCGGCCTTGGCTGGATTGAACGGATAGTTTTATCCTTCCACGACTCCCGGCACTCATTTTCAGGCCTCCTTGGATTAATCTGAAATATGATTTATCCCTATCTTAACCTGTAAGGAATACTTCCCTTTGTGTGAGCTCTTGTTTGTGCATCTTTTTTAATAATTATTCTTATTTCTTGGAAAAAGCCTTGGCGTCTTCAACTTCAAGAGACTAAACTTCGAAAATGAAGATAAAAAATAAGTTTATAATATTTCTTACCCTTACCATTGTTTTGGGGGTATACCCATTTAGCTCAACTTTTGCACAAAATGAGGGAAAGGAGTAGCTTTCCGAAAAACCTCCTTTCGAAGAAGTCTATAAAAAACTAGATGCACAAGTAAGAACAGCCTTAAAAGAGGATAGAGATAAGGGAATTATCGAACTGGAAAGAGTGGGCCGTCTTCTCTCCAAGGATTACCCAAAAGAATTTATGCCCTATGCCATGCTCTCGGCAGTTGCCCAAATGACACCTGATAGTGAGAAAAGTTTAAAAATTCTCAAGGAACTGACGGCATTAGATGATTCGGATCCTAAGATTGCTCGAGTTGTAGAAAAGGCCAAGGGGCAACTCAAGAAGATGGAAGCCTTGGGCAAACCTTTGGATATGAAATTTACCGCGTTAGATGGCCGGGAAGTGGATCTATCCAAAATGAAAGGAAAAGTAGTCCTTATCGATTTTTGGGCCACTTGGTGTGGACCCTGTGTCCGCGAGATACCCAGTGTCAAAAAGACTTACGATGAATTGCATAAGCAGGGCTTCGAGATTATTGGAATATCTATGGATAGTGATAAGAAAAAGCTCGAGAGTTTTCTGGC
>CBFHYW010000026.1:0-16884 GCA_965660135.1 Opitutales bacterium | reverse complement strand
AATTAAAATAAAGCCTTGTTTCCTCTTTACGGATTTGGTTAAGGTAAAAATTATTTTCCTCTGTTTCAGAGATCGTTTCCAATGCTTTCGTCGCTGCTTCTTGAGCTTCTTTAATTTGACCCGCTCCAGAAAGCCTTCTGATCTCAGCCAGCAATCTGATTAGGTTTGTATCCTTGCCAATACTTAGAACTGCCAAGGGTTCTTTTTTCTCAGCAAAGGAAGGTGGAGGAGACTGAACAGGCAATTCGTCAAGGCTGACTTGAGGTAGCTTTAAGGAATTGTCGATTGAATTTAAAGGTTCCTGCCCACTAAGATAAAATGAAACACACAGAAACACCAAAAGACAAATTTGATTGAATGTAAAAATACGCATTTTATAAGGGGCAATAAACAGAACAAGCTTAATGAACCATTTCACACTATAGTGGATTCTGGTCAATCCATAAAATACTAACATTTTCAAAATAAACGCTGGATAAAATACCAAGTAATAAGAAAATTCAAACAATCCAGCCGAGTTCCAACGCTAACATAATGGAAATAGTTAACTTTCAACGCGGTTCGGTGCGAGTTAAATTTAAAAAGCTTCTATGTTTAAACTTGAAATAACACACTTAAGAGCCTGAGGAGCGTTTCGTAAAAATGCTTTAGCCAATCTAATACGGTTTTCGATTTCATGTGCATCTAACCTATCCACGAAGAAAGCGACGGAATTTCTTCATGAAACAATTTAAATAATTTGGACAGGCGTTTTATTGGCAATTGGGTCGAGATCAAGCCAGGGCTAACGTTTTACAGTGATGAGATTACACCCTTATTACTCTATTTTCTCAACTAGGAACATTACTTCTCAGGTGCAGTCGGAAACATTTTTCGCAGATTAATTATATTTTGTAAATTAATTTAAGGTAATTGTAACGATTTCTCCTCAATTAATGTTGGTTTTGGTCCTACTTTCTTAAGCGTAACTTTCTTATTTGTGCTATCAATATCTAAAACTTCGTATGTTCGCCCACCTAATGAAATCTTTTTACCCAAATCGGTTTCGGAAAGTATGATTTCTTCCATATCTATGTCAGGTAATTCAACCTTCAGAACAATAGAAGTTTCACCTGAATAGACATCATTCATCAGGCTATTTATTTCAAAGGCTTTACCATCATATTTAAAGTCTTTGACAAGTGCTCTACCAACAGACCGTGATCCACCTGTTTTAGGGTCCTTGATTTGTTGAACGGAAAAGTACTCAACCATTAATAGTTTATCATCATCATCTAATGTTGTTTTAACTAATGTGGGCATTCCAGGTTTGTAAGAATTGTTGATTTTGTAAGGTATTTTAAGTTCAACGCGATTTTTAACATACCTATCGGAATTGGCTGAAAATCTAGTTTGTGTATCATCGAAATAAGGAGTTTGTCCTATCCAACTGCTAATTTTAAATCGATATTTTTTCTTTTCAAATTTAATGAGTGAAATTCCAAATGGTTCATCTTGTTCGGCTTTCTTTTCAATTGTAGGTAATGTTGTAGTGAGCTTTCCATCAACCAGGTAAATAATGGGGGGAGTAAAAAGGTCATAAATTGTGGAATTAAAATCAGAAGAAGATTTAATCCATCTAACTCTGTCTGTTTGATTTAAATCATTTAAAAATATGCTTTTATTTTGGTATGTAGATATACTCCATTTATCCGGATCAATACCATCAAGCGAATTATCTAAAACAATACTCTGTTCTCCTTTAATAAAATCTATATCCTTACTACTAATGTTCTTTACACCTAAATCTGTATCAATGGATATGGGGGCCTTGGATTTTTTCCAATTCTTAGAAAATATAGTGGGATTGGAATTTAACAATCTGCCTCTTAAAATTGTGTTATTTTTTAAATGAATTGAAACCTTGCATTTGCGCTTGAAAATAATTTTTTGGATTATGAAAATTTTTACTTCATTATCACTAGAAATAAAATGCAATACCTGAGAAGGCAAAAGACTGGAATCTTTAGGTATTTTCAAAACCTCGTCGTCGAACAATTTATCAACCGTAAAAGCAGGTTGAGATACAAAATTTCTAGTGTTTGAGGATTCAGTATTTCCAAAAATAGAATACAGTGATAATACCACTAGTACTGAAATAATTAGTACTAATAAGAGTTTTTCGAAATGGTTTTTAAGGACTTTCACGAAATTTTGTTATATGCTCGTCATTCCCTGAAAATTCTAAAAAACTCTTAAGAACTTGGTGGTTAGACTGTAGGTTATTAACGGATATGTCGCTGAGAACTTTAATATCTCTGTTAATTTTTGTAATATATTCAATAATAACGGTAAATTGAGATTCAACATTTTGAACAATGGGGAGTTGTTTACTAACATTATCAGAATTATTTCCAAAAGGACTAATTTTAGGTTGGTCATTTGTAAAGGCAGTATCATTAATGGTCCGACTTACTACTAAGTCTCTTATAAGAAAGGGTGGTCTTAACTGATTTATAAAACTTCGTGCATGTGATGTATGTGAATTAAATTTGATTAAGAAAACAAAACTTTCAATACCATCATTGAAACGAACAACTTTTGTTTCCAAATTTGGTACCGATAGTTGATCAGTGTCGATATGCTGAGAATCTACTTCACCGACGGATTCACGAAAAATTTCCAATAAGGTTATGGCGTGATCATCACTTGAGGAAGCTGCTAAAAACTGTATAATTTGAGTGATAATCGTAGATTGTATTCCAAGCAAACGAGCTTCTTTCTTACTAAAACTTGGCCAAAAACCATCATAAGATGATAATCCAAAACCATATTTTTTTTCCGTATTTACCGGTTGTGAATCAAAAGAAGGGAAATTGTTATTTGTTGTTTTATTAAAAACGATATTATTAGATGAGCAGGTCTCGCGTAATTTGGAATAGAGTTTAGTTAAATCAGCGTTTATAGATTCAGAACTTTTTTCTTTCCAGGAAGAAAAAATATTTGAATTACTGTTTAATATATTGCTCCAAAATCGATTTTGTTCTTTTTCAATTTTAGCCAAGTTTTTAAGGTCATTTATTGAGGAATCAAATTCAATTTTTAGACCATCATATTTAACCAAATCATCATTAATACTATTAACTAATTTTCTTTCTTTTTCTGTAGATAATAAAAGTTTATCTACACTGTCAGAATAATTGCATGATACATATTGTAGACACAAAAAGACACAGGAAAACAATGCAACCATGGAAATCAACGCTTTATTTTTTTTAATAAATCGCATAATTATCTTTAATTTCTATGCCTAAAAACATACTTAAAATGAGTAAAATTTCTTTCAAAAAGATCGCCCTCCCCTTCAATAGAAAAAGTCTTTTTATCAATTTTTTCTATAAATGGTAATGATTGAAGATACTGAGTAAGGGCTTCTTGTTTTTTGCTATTTAATTCTATTAAATAATTCCTTTTTTCAGGCCCGTTTGTTTGGTCGAATGAATCTGGTAAACGAACTAAATATCTGCCGGTAAGAATTATTTTCAATTTTGATGATTGATCAGATAAAGGTGAATTTCTACCCGAAATTTGAGGCTTTTGTAAGTTATCCTGGAACTCTAAATGGTCAAACCAAGTGTCAGCGACGTCTGGGTGATCAAGGGAGCTCTGTAATTGGTTTAGAAAGTCTTGAATCGACCAACATGATAAACTAGGCTTATTGAAAAGTTCATTTCGTTTATATATGATTGAATTTAATTTATCTGTGAAATTAAAATTCTCTTGAAGTTCTTCTCTTTGTTTTATTTCGGATTCTAGAGAATTTTTTGTTTTAGAAACCGAGTCCAATTCTTTATTTAGTTCATCTATTAAAGAACTCTTTTTCAAAATTCCAGGTAATGGAATTAAGGAAAAAAATACAGCACATAACATAAGGACCGGCATCTTCTTTTTTAATGCTATATTCGAAAGCTTATTTGCAGGAAGTAAGTTTAAGGGCCTCTTAATAACTTGGTTATTTTGATTTTGAAATATAGCTGATGCCAGCCCAATTGGTTCGCCTATCATAAATGGCAAAAGACCCAGCATGCCCTGATCAATATCTTCCGCGATAGATATACATTTTAAAGGATCAAAATAATCAATATTTAAGCTTTGACTTTGGCTAAGATAATCGGGCAAATTATTAAGTAAAGTTCCTCTGCCGGAGAGAAACATTCGCGTTGGTGATTTTCCTTTTTTTAGGCGCTTGTATGTAACAATAGAGCGGGTGATCTCTTGGCTTGCCCTCATTAGAAACTGCTGGGAACAGTTTTCTAAGACTTTTACGCTAGGATCTTCGGGAGAAAACGCAATTTCTCCAGAAAAATAACTTTTTTTTATTTCTTCTGCTTTTTCAAATAAAATTCCTAAATTATCGGAAATATTTTGAGTTAAGGTATTACCACCTATTGCGATACTTCTAATTAGAAAACCTGTGGGGTTTATAAATAACAAGTTTGTAGACTTTGCCCCAATATTGACAACTAATGTTTCCTGCTGTTCCAATCCAATTCCAGATGACATTAATGCATTATAATCAAGAACTGGTGCAGGGGTAATCTGAACAGGTGTTAAACCAATCTCAATTACTTTTTCGCAAAAAGTTTCTGCAACTTCTGGTTTTACCGCAAATGCGAGTATTTCCTGCTCAACCCCATCGTCATCTATTACCTGATAGTCCCAAATTAACTCTGCCAATGGAAAAGGCATTTTTTGAGACAATTCGAAAGCTACAATTTTCTTCTGTTTTTCCTCATCAACATGTGGAACACGCAGTGTTTTATTTAGAAGTAAACTTCCAGGAAAAATAAATCGGGCATTACCTTTAACTTTTTCTTTCTTGCATAATTTTTCAAGACCAACAATCAGAGCGTCCAACCATAGTTTGTCATTAGAGAAGTCATATTCTAATGTCTGCAGTGCGACTTGCTTTAGCGTAAGAGTCTCTCCACTATATTGAAAAATACTTGCTGAAACATGAGAGATGCCGCAATTTATAATTACCTCTCTCTTATTGCTCATACTTTTGTAATAAATCGAAATGAAAAAATCTTAGTATCCAGCACTTTGTTTTCTTTTTACAGGTCCAGCACCATCTAAAAAACTACTACTTATCATATAGCCGGGTATTAAAATACCTTCATTTTTAGGTGAGTTTGCCTGAGCTTGTTGCTTAAATTTTTCTAGAATCCTAGATTCCTTATAATTTTCAAATAATATTGGTGATTCAACATCAACGGGAATTCCATCAATTGTAAACTCCACTACATGACCTACATGCTTAATGTAAGCAGATAAAAAACCATCGCGTTCAGCTATTTCCACTGGAAATAAAAAATTAGCATAATAGATGTCATTCTTTTTAAACTTTAGGGTTAAGAATTCTATTTCAGAATTATAATACTGATAAAACTCTGCATCCGGCATCTTCTTTGATCGAAGTATCGTTTTTTGCATTTCATTACTGAAGCAAATTGAAAGCTTAACTTTTAAATTATCAATGTAATATAAATTAATAACTTCCTCTTTATTTGAGGGTAACCTCTTGTATTCTGATTCCAGTGGATGGGAAACGATTTTGAACTTAACCGAAACTTTAATCCAATTATCAGAATGTTTATCAGTTTCAACTCCCTCTACCACAACGATAGGGGGGGTTGCTGCATTAAGCTGTGCATATAAATTAGTAAATAAGATTAATAAAAATGTTTTTAAGAAATTTTTCATTTGATGAAATAAGGGGGGTTAGAATTTGGTCAGTTGCCATCATTCCAAATGTTGTATACAAATAACAAGCATAAACTAATGGATTTTAAGATATCTTGCTTACTTTTTATTCGAAATCAAGAGAACAAGCTTCTTTTGCTCAAGAGAAAAAAAACTCCAAACAAAGGATTATGGAGTCCACCTGGTGGTAAATTATTAACTGAAATCGGTGAATCCCCTGTAGAATGTGCAAAACGAGAGGCGGGGGAAGAAACGGGCTTACACTTAAGTGATAATGATTTATCGCTTTTTGGCTATGTTTCTGAAAAGGGATATGAAAATTCCTGTAATTGGCTCATGTTCCTATTTGCCTGCAATAAAACCATTAACAATAAACCTAAAGATTTTGCAGAGGGTTCATTTAAATTTTTTGAAAGAGGCGAAATTAATAATCTACAAATTCCAACTTCTGATCATAAACTGGTCTGGCCATTTTATGATCTGCGCAAGGATGGTTTTTGGGGGGTCCGCGCTGATTGCACGAATCCCGAAAACCTTAAAATTAAGATTGAAGCCAAGCCTAATTAATTGGATAATTTCAAATTCTATTAACTTTTACCCCATTTTTTAATTACATGGAAGGCTTACACCACGATACAACCTTAGATCCAACCCCTGTGGATTCGGAAAACAATAACAAAACTTTAGTTAGCGAAGAGGTTAATGTTAATCAACTTACTCAAGAAAGTTCCGTAACTGATTTCGCTCTGTCTCCTGCAAACGCCTCGTTAACTCCCGAGGAAAAAGTTGATTTGTACGACAAAATGGTACGGATTAGGCGATTTGAAGAAAGATCATTACGAGCATACCAACAAGGACATATTGGCGGATTTCTTCATCTTTACATTGGCCAGGAAGCAGTTGCGGTAGGATCCGTTTCGATGCTGGGGCAGGATGATCATGTTATAACAGCCTACCGTGATCATGGTCATGCTCTTGCTGTTGGCATGGACTTTGATGAGTGCATGGCTGAACTCTATGGCAAGAAAACTGGCTGCTCAAAAGGAAAGGGAGGCTCTATGCATTTTTTTGCTCCAGATAAAAATTATTGGGGCGGGCATGGAATTGTCGGTGGACAAACGCCATTAGGGTTGGGAATTGCATTCGCACTTAAATATAACAAAAAAGTTGGTGCTTGTTTGTGTTTCATGGGGGATGGAGCTACCAATCAAGGCCCTTTTTACGAATCCCTTAACTTAGCCTCCCTTTGGAACCTTCCCGTTATATTTATTATAGAAAATAATGGTTATTCAATGGGGACAGCAGAATCCCGACATTCCGCAGGAGATCCTTTGGCTAGAAGGGGCGGTGCCTTTGACATAGATTGGTCAGTGTCTCATGGACACGATATTTACGAAGTGCGCCAAACAATTTCTGATGCTCTTGAGAATGCTCATAAAAAATCTAGACCTTCTGTTTTAGAAATTGTTACATACAGGTACCGTGGTCATTCTGTTGCTGACCCAGATCAGACTTACCGTAGTAAGGAAGAGATTGAAGAATATAAAGTAAATAAAGATCCGCTGAATTTATTTAGGGAAAAATTATTACAAGAAGGTAACATCTCGGAGGAACAGATTAAAAATCTTGATTCTAGAGCAAAGGGTGACGCTGATGCATCTGCTGATTTTGCTGATGCCAGCCCCTACCCCGACCCTCAGGAATTAATGGATGACATCTATTGGGAAACAGATAATCCCCAAGAAAAAACCTCTCTAGGTACTATGTTTTTTGAAACTCCGGCATAATCAATTCAAAATAAATTTATTTCTATGGCTAATATAACTTATCGAGAAGCTCTCAACCAAGCCCTTTCCGAGGAAATTGAAAGAGATAAAAATGTTGTCCTGATGGGCGAAGAGGTGGCTCAGTTTAAAGGCTCTTACAAGGTTTCTGAAGGGATGTTAGAAAAATTTGGACCAGATCGCATTATTGATACTCCTATTAGTGAAGCAGCATTCTCCGGACTTGCTGTTGGTGCTGCAATGATGGGCATGAGGCCAGTTGTTGAATTTATGTTTTGGAGTTTCTGTTATGTAGCTTTTGATCAAATATTTAATAATGCTGCAAGTGTGAGATACATGTCAGGTGGACTTATAAATGTTCCTATCGTTTTTAGGGGTCCAGCTAATGGTGGAACTAATGTAGGCGCAACCCACTCACATACACCCGAAAACTTTGCCGCAAATACCCCTGGGCTTAAAGTTATTTGTCCAGCTACTCCTGCGGATGCAAAAGGAATGATGAAAGCAGCAATTCGGGACAACGATCCCGTTTGTGTTATGGAAAATACTATCCTTTATAACATGAAAGGCGAAGTACCAGAAGAAAGTGATTTTATTGTTCCTCTCGGCAAAGCCAATATCTTGAAAGAGGGGAATGACATGAGTATTATTGCTCATGGAAAAGCAGTTCATACATCACTTGAAGTTGCGCAAACTTTAGAAGAAAAACATAATGTTTCTGTTGAAGTTCTAGACTTACGTTCAATTCGGCCTCTTGATGTGGACGCCATAATAAAAACTGTTAAAAAAACTAACAGAGTATTGCTTGTTGAGGAAAATAAACCATTTTGCGGGGTTGATGCTCAGCTTGCTTTTATTATTCAGGATCAAGCATTTGATTACTTGGACGCACCCATCAAAAGAATTTCAGCGATTGATGCTCCACAGGCTTACAGCAAGGCTCTTGAAAATATTCAAATCCCTGCCCATGATCGAATCTTGGCTAAAGCTATGGAATTAATTTAAACCAATTTATATTTAACAAAATGGCTACAATTATAGAAATGCCCAAACTCAGTGATACAATGTCAGTTGGCACCTTAGTCCAATGGCATAAGAAGGTCGGGGATGTTGTTACAAACGGCGATATTTTAGCTGAAGTTGAAACAGATAAAGCAACGATGGAATTAGAAAATTTCGACGATGGTACATTACTAGAAATTTTCGTTCAAGCGGGAGATGAAGTTCCCATTGGAAGTCCACTTGCAGCGATTGGGGATGCCGGCGAGAAAGTTGAAATACCCGTTGTGCCAAAAACTGAAATCACTGAAACAAAAAAAGATATTGTTGAAACAGAAAAGCCTGAAGTTAATGTGGGGAAAGAGGAGGCCCTGTCACCCGGGAAGGCAGAGTCAGCAGAAATAGCAGAGGTAAAAAAAGATCTGCCCAAAGACACTTTATCGGATAAAAGAATGCGAGTATCTCCCCTGGCTAAAAAGATCGCTCAGGAACAAAATATCGATTTAAACAAAATTACAGGATCTGGACCGCATGGTAGAATTACTAAAGCAGATGTACTACAGACATCCAAAGTCACTGGGGATATCGAAACCATTTCCACACCTCCATCGCCTGAGCCCAGAAAAATTGATACGAGTACTCAAGATAGCCTTAAAGATAAAACAATTCCTGTATCAAAAATGCGATCAATTATCGCAAAAAGGTTACTCGAGTCTAAAAATACTATACCCCACTTTTATCTTCAAAAGGAAATTAATGCCCTCCCCCTTAAGAATGCAAGAGCTGCTATAAATTTAAAATTAGCTCAATTAAGTAAAGAAAATGTTACTAAAATTTCTATTAATGATTTAATATTAAAGGCGTGTGCTGAAACTATTAAATTAGTTCCAGAGATTAATTCTTCTTGGGGGGAAAATGAAATTAGATACCATGGAGGCATTCATCTTGCATTCGGTGTTGCGGTTGAAGATGGTTTAGTCACACCAGTTGTTCGAAATGCTGACCAATTAAGCCTTGAGGGGCTATCCATTGAGGCCAAAGGTCTAATTTCCAAAGCTCGTACTAAAAAATTAATGCCTGATGAAATGTCAGGTTCTACCTTTACGGTTTCTAATTTAGGTATGTTTGGTATAGATTTTTTTAGTGGCATAATCAATCCACCAAATGCTGCAATCCTTTCAATCGGAGCAAGCGTCAAGAAGCCAGTGGTGGATGCAACGGGCAATATTCAAGCCGGAGAAACCATGATTCTTGGGTTAAGTTGTGACCACCGACTAGTAGATGGAGCAATTGGTGCTAATTTCCTAAAGTTTCTTGCTGAAACTCTTGAAAACCCTGCCTCTATGCTTATTTAGCATTTCCTTAAGGATACTACTTTCCCACTCTTTCTTTCGCGTCGCTTACGAGCCAGCTTGCCATTTCTTGAATCTTACTTGAAACCTCGGTTTTGCATTCAGGCAAATCAATTGGGTTTTTCACACCACAACCAAATAAATAATATTTTATCTTTGGCTCCGTTCCACTTGGTCTAATTGCAACCGAAAAACCATTTTCCAATTTCAACATTAGGAAGTTTTCTTGCGGTAACTCTTCCTCTTCTTCATCGATATAACCTTTTTCCAAAAAGTCTTTCATACCCGAAACTTTAACACCCGCTAGTTCCTCAATTTGGTTACTTCGATAAGAGGCTGCTAACTTTTTAATTATCTCACTTCCATCAGCGCCTTCAAAATATAGGTTTTCTGTTTTTTCCTCATGATAACCATATTTTTTATATAAATTATCAAGAAAATCTAAAGGTTTCGTCTTGCTTGATTTTAAAAAAGCAAAGAGTTCTGCTATTGCTAAAGCTGATGCATTTCCGTCTTTATCTCTTACGATATCAAGAGGTAGGTATCCATAACTTTCTTCAGCTCCAAGAATTACAAATGTTGAATATCTAGTGAGAATATCAATTCGAGCAAATAAGTCAGTGGCATCAAAATCCAAAGACAGGCCCTCCTTTTCCTTCAATTCGATAAGGGCTTGATCTTCGTATTTTCCTAGTTTTTCAGCCATCCACTTAAAACCCGTTGGCGTATTAACGCATTTTACACCAAAAGATTCTGCAATTTTTGAAATCATGGGAGATGTTACAAATGTTTTTAAAATTGCAATTCTATGTGAGCCTTCTTCTGGAATAATCTTTCTACGTTTTGCAACAATTAATCTATATTCAGCAAGCATCGTTGCCACCTGATTACCTGTTAAGCATTCAAACGCACCTTTGGCATTTCTGACTGCCACGCCTATGCGGTCACAATCAGGGTCACTACCAAGTACAAATTCGCTTTTTGTTTTTTGGGCTACCGCAATACCCTTTTTTAATGCTTCTGGATTTTCCGGGTTAGGTGAGTGGACTGAACTAAAATTTGGATCAAATTTATTTTGTTCGTCTACAACCGCTACCTCTACACCATGATCCCATAAGGCAGGAATGGCTGATATTGAACCGGTTCCATGAATCGGAGTAAAAACTAACTTTGGAGCATTATCCTTCAAGATGTCTGGGTCTAAAACTGCATCTTCCAGTGCTGCCCTGTATGCTAAATCATCCTCTGTTGGTAAAATATTCCATGATTCTTCATTCGTTTCAGCCACTAAAAGTGGTAGTAAATCTTGAATTGAAATTTTTTCGTATCTTTCCACAACTTCTTCTGCGTGAGGGGGAACTAATTGTGCACCATCTGCAAAATAAGCTTTAAACCCATTATCGTGAAATGGGTTATGGCTAGCTGTAATTACGACTCCTGCGTGTGCATATCTGTGACGAACAGTAAAACTAAGTTGCGGGGTCGAGCGGGGCCCATCAAAAACTAGTGCATAACCACCTAATTTGCTCCAGGCGGATGCAGATAATTCACAAAACTTACGAGAGAAATGCCTTACATCATGAGCAATTACGAGACGGGGTTGTGCAAGAATACCTTCTTCTGCTAACCATTTTTTAACATGTAGAAACAATGCCTTAGTTGCTCTCAGTACTGTTATTTCATTCAGGGTATTACTCCCTACAGCGGCATAGTTTGGGGTTTCTTTTTCTTTAGCTGTCCCTTTTTCTGCTTTGGTAACATAGTTCCCTATAGTACGACCTCTCATACCCCCTGTGCCAAATGCAAGGTTTGTATAAAACCTATTATTTAATTCTTCCCAGTCCTCGTTTTTAAATAACTCCCACAATGATTCCAATATCCATGCTGGAATTTCTTCACATTTTACGAGTTCTAAGAGGTTTTCACAGGACGAACCATAAAGGTTTTGGTTTTCTTTGCATTTTAATATAAGTGAAATCAGTTCTTCGTTATTCATTAAATTTTTGTTTATTTTAAATTTTTTGCTAGTTACTATTGTATCTTAATCCCGGGTTTCGCTTCTTTTTAAATTGCTATTGTTTATACTTTCTTTTGGAAAACGGTAGAGGCGTTCTTCTGTTTTACCATAACCTAGTTCTTTTCTTGCAACTGCATCTTGAAAGTCCGGGTCACTTCGTAGTCTATTTAAAAATTGCTTATGATCATTTGCCTCTATTCTTAATTCTTCTAGTTCTTTTTCTAAGACTACCTCTCTTGATTTCCAGTGAGAAAACTCTTCATACGCATGATCTAATTGAATCAACAAATAAATTGCTGCGATAAATGCTATAATTGAAATTACTAGCGTTAATAATCTTTTAGAAAACATTTAATTGAAATTAATTCTATCATACTTGAATGGCGTTTTTGCTCAAGCATCTTCATCTCATACTGGGTGTATAAATATCATGTAATCTTATTAATCCTAATAATTCCTTGTTTTTTAATTCATAAACTGGCAATACAGAAATTTGATTAGAACCTTCTTCCATTTCCTTTAAAGCTTTTCCTAATGAAAGTTCTGGCAATATTGTCTTAGGGTTTAAATTCATTATTTGTTCTGAGTTCATTTCTAATAGATTACTGTTTGTCGTTAATGCCCTTCTTAAGTCACCATCCGTAATAATTCCAATCAATTTGTTTTCTTCCATTACGCATGCAGCTCCAAGTGGAAATTTAGTCATTTCTATCACTAATTTGCGAATGGAAGTTTGGGGAGAGACTTTAGCAATTTTACTCGGGTTATGCATTACATCTTTAACAGTTAGTAATAAATTTCTTCCCAATTGACCAGCCGGGTGGGTTTTAGCATAGTCAGTTTCTGTGAAATTTCTCCTTTGCATTAAACCTGATGCTAATGCATCCCCTAGAGCTGCAGCTACCATAAAACTTGATGTTGGGACAATCCCTAGTGGGTCAGCTTCTGTTGTAACGGAAGCGTCAAGAAAAACATCAACCTTTTTTGCTAAGGCACCATTCATATTTCCCATAATTCCGACTATCTTTCCCTTTCTTTTTCTAATAATTGGTTCTAAAGCTAATAGTTCTGGTGTTGTCGCACTATTTGATAGGAAAATTACAGGATCGTTTTTTTGATGAATTCCTAAATCGCCATGAACTGCTTCTGATGCATGTAGAAAGATCGCAGGCGATCCAGTGCTACTAAGCGTTGCTGCAATTTTTTTTCCTAAAAGCCCAGATTTTCCGATTCCACAGACTATTATTTTATTTTGATCGTTAAATAATAAATCCAGTGCAGTTGAGAAATTTGAACCCAAGCGGTTTGCTGTTAAATTTATTGATTCACTCTCCTTTTCTAAAACTTTTTTAGCATTCTGTAATTCTTTGTTACTCATTTTTTCGTTTAGGAAGTGGTTTTATTGGAAAGTTTAATTTGTAATTTTAAGCATTTTAAAGCAATTGTCATTAGAAATAAAATAAGCTAATATCTAAATATGTTCCAAGTAACTTTTTCTGAGCAAAGCCTAGATGAACTAAATTCTTTAAGTCAAGCTAACCAACTTTATTTAATGGAAAAATTAAGTTCACTGACAAGTGATATTTTATCCGGAGAAAATTCTTCCATTGGACGCTTTAATAGAAATGGAAAATTGTTTTATCGCCTTCGAATAGATGATTTTAGAGTGTATTTTGAAAAAATTGATATTTCACTTCATTGTCATTTTATTCTTCAAAAAAATTCGTTAAACGATTTTCTTATTCGTTGTAAAATGCCTTCCTCTGAAGACGCTGTACTTGAAAATCTGCAGAGTTTTTGGGAGTATTTAGAATCTCTTGCAAAAAAATGAGTATGTTGTGAAAAAGCTGTAAAAAAGTTTTTTGTTTTTCACAACGATTTAACAACTTTTAATTTCTCCCTTCTTTCTCTTTTTTTATTAACAAACTTTTTTTTCGTAAACTATTATCCTTCATATACTTTTACTCTTATTAAAGATATTCTCCTCTATAATAAAGAATATGTTTTATAGAATTTTAATTATTTATATTAATTCTAGATTGAAGATTGTTAATTTTTCCGTCACTAATGTTTGCAATGAAGTTTAAGATAAATAGAGACCACTTTAGTTCAGGATTACAATTAGTCACCAGCGTAGTTGGTGCTAGAAAAACAATGCCTATATTGCAAAATGTATTGATAGAGGCAAAAGAAGGCCTAGTTAGATTAACAACGACAAATTTAGACTTAGGTGCCAGGTGTTCTGTGAAGGCTGAGGTAATGGAAGAAGGTTCTGTTACATTACCGGTAAAGGAAATGGGCAGAATAGTCAGAGAATTAGCTGACATTGAAGTAAGTGTAGAAACATCTGATTTAGCAAAAGCAACAATAAGTACTCGAGGATCAGTTTTTAATGTAATTGGCATGGATAGTAAGGAATTTCCACCTTTACCGGAATTGGAGGAACAAAAAGAATTTAACTTAGAAAGAAAAGAAATCGTTTCGATGTTAAAAAGTGTTTCCTATGCCCAATCTATTAACGAAGAAAGGTATATGTTGAAGGGTGTATTTTTTCAATTTAGTAAAGAAAAATTATCCTTAGTCGCTACGGACGGGAGAAGATTAGCAGTAACTAGTCGTAAAATGAAGGTCGAAGACGGAGATGAAGGAGAGTTCATTTTACCCTCTTTGACTGTATCAGAAATTGAACGATTACCCGATATTGGCAATTCTGTCAGTATATCTTTTTCAGATCGCCAGGTAGCTTTTGAATTAAAAGTTGATGACTCAGAAAAGAACCCAAGCGGTTTTCGAGAATCTGTATATTTGGTTTCAAAAGTAGTAGAAGGAAAATATCCAAATTATAAACAAGTAATCCCTAAAGATGATTTTAATAGTGCAGAAATCGAAAGAGAGTTGATGCAAGAATGCGTTCATAGAGCTGCACTAGTTTCAGATGAAAAAGTTACACTAAGGATAAAAGAAAATGAAATGGAAATTACCGGGCAAAGTACTCTTGGAGACGCCTGCGAATCTATGGCAATTAATTATGTAGGCGATGAAGGTGCAGTATCTTTTAACCCACGGTTTTTATTAGACCCTCTAAAATCTATAATAAAGGATAAGGTAACCTTAGAATTTAGAGATGATATGAGTCCAGGGGTGTTTAAGGTAGAAGAGACAAATGATGAAAATTTATCATTCTTATGCGTAGTTATGCCCATAAGAACAGATTAAAAAATTATTAGGGAATCAAAGTAACATTTGTTTTAACTGTCTTACCAGAAGGGTAATGAAACTTTTTCCCTTCGTAATTTTTTAAAGTTAGACCCTCTTCGTTCTTATTAACAATGTAATTGGGGTTTAATGGTATTTTACCGCCACCGCGAGGTGCATCAATAACAAATTGTGGAATAGCATAGCCAGTTGTATGCCCTCTTAGTTCTTCGATTATCTTAATACCTACGGAAGGATCGGTTCTTAAATGTGAACTACCTTCAATTAAATCGCATTGATATAAATAATAAGGTTTTACCTTCATCATTAACAATCGATGAATTAAACTTTTCATTGTTTCGGGATTATCATTTATATCTTTAAGCAATACAGACTGGTTTCCTAATGGAATACCGGAATTAACTAATTTCCTACAAACTGAGTATAGTTCTTTAGTACATTCTAGGGGGTGATTTATATGAATACTTAACCATAAATTTTCTTGTCGTTTAAGAATATCTAATAAACGTTCTGTCACTCTTTGAGGTAGAAATACTGGAATCCTTGAACCAATTCGAATAAATTCGATGTGTTTAATATTACTTAACCTTGTCAATAAAGTCTCTAATTTATCATCAGATAAAAGAAGAGGGTCACCACCACTAATAAGAACATCTCTGATCGAAGTATTCTTTTCAATGTAATCGAGTCCTTCATCAAACGAAGGATGAAAACCATAATCTTGCGCATTAGATACTAATCTGCTTCTCGTGCAGTACCTACAATAAGATGCACAGCGATCTGTTACTAAAAATAAAACTCGATCTGGGTAACGATGAACGATACCAGGAACAGGCATAGAATTTTCTTCTCCAACGGGGTCAGCCATTTCAGTGTCAGAAATAACAGACTCTTGTGAGGATGGAATGACCTGTTTTCGAATAGGACAATTAGGGTTATTCGGATCGATTAAATTGAAAAAGTAAGGTGTTACAGAAACTGAAAGTTTATTCTGAGCAATATTAAAACCTTCAATTTCTGCGTCAGTTAACTGGAGATATTTTTGGAAATCCTCTTTTTTGTTTAACCGATTTCTTAATTGCCAGCGCCAATCAAACCAATTTTCATCGGATGATTGAGACCAATGTCCTTTTCCGTAAAACCAATTTTCTAATTTGTCAGCTGGGTACATCTTTAATAATACTAATTACTGAACATGTAACCTTCAATCCCTGAATGAAAAAACTTCAATTATGAAAACATCGATTGAGAAATGTATATTTTATATAAAACTATGCATTTTCATAAAGTTAGCACAAACACATTGCATAGCGGCAGAGCGAAACTTTACTATTGATATGATAAAACCATTTGAACTACTCGGAGTTGATGGTCAATATTATACGAACCGGCATTTGAAAGGTCATAAATTAACGCTAATAATTTTTCTTTCTAACCATTGTAAGGTATCACAATCTTTTCAAAAGAAAATTATTCAGATGAATAAAAAGTGGGTAGATTATGAATTAAAACTATTTGTATTTTCTCCGAATTATGAAAATGCTATTCTTCCAGATGAGTTGGCATATTCGGATTATGGGGACTCTTTTAAAGAAATGAAACAAAGAGCCCATAAGGAAAAATATAATTTTCCCTTTATTTACGATGGTAAAACGCAAGTAATAACAAAAAGTTTAGATGCGAAAATTACACCTATCGGTTATTTATTTAATAAGGATGAAAAGTTGGTTTATTCAGGAAAAATCGGTAACTACTTGAGGCCAAATGATAC
>CBFHYW010000025.1:0-17102 GCA_965660135.1 Opitutales bacterium | reverse complement strand
GTAAATTCGCGTATCCCCGGTCATTACAACCGCAAACGCTTTGCGGGTCTGGTCATAAAAATCATATTTATCCACCTGTGCAATTGGGGCTGTGTCTGGATAATGTTTTTTTACAATTTCATCATATCCATCGTGTACTTTTTGATAATCAGCTGCAATTTTAGGGTTGGCTTTATCCTCGGGTAGGGGACCCATCATCATAACCGGTTGTTCAATCACATGATCGAGAACAAAGAGAGGGAGGATAGCGTCAAGTAGATCATCGATTCGCAATCCGTCCGCTCGAATAATATTTTCGTTACAACTTTCTCCGGGAAAATGTGCATCCCCGAAAATAATTTCATCATGGTGACCCATGCGATAAAGAGTTTCTAAAAGTTTTGGACTAAGAAGTGGAGATATTCCGCGTAACATAATTTCTTGTTACTAGTTTACTCCTTAATAGTCAAGAAAGTCGATATTTGAAAAATCAAAGAAAAAAAAAGTGCCGTTTTTCGGCACTTTTTTTATTCTTCTCATTGAAGAGTTTTTGTCTTTCCTCATCAGCAAACTCTGCAGGGGGAAGAATGTTTTTTTTCTGAACACTTTACACTACTCCATATTTTTCAAATTGTCCAATAATAGGATTAATTTTCAGTCTGTATATTTATTTAAAAAAAAAGTGCCGGGGTATCGGCACTTTATAAAAACTTACTATTTTCAAACTGCTTTTGCCTTCCTTTATGAGTAAAATAAATTAAGTTGACGAAGGTGCAGATCTTTAATTACGAGTAATTTTTTTGAACTCTTCAATCTACTCCATTTTTTTGTTTTTGTCCAATAGGTGAGTAACTTTTTTTGAAATGAGTTAATTTTTCTGGTTTTATTTGAGTAAAGCTTGAACATGAGCCGCACTAGCCTTAGCTAATCCATTTAGATTGTAGCCTCCCTCCAAAATTGAAACTACATTACCATTGGCATATTCATCGGCTAGATCTAAAATGAGTTTAGTAAGGTCATAGAAATCTTGATCAGTTAAACGGAATTGTCCAAGTGGATCATCTATCCGTGAGTCAAAACCAGCCGAAATTAAAATTAATTCTGGTTTGAATTTCTTCATTTGCTTGGGTAATTCAGATTCAAACGCGTGTTGAAGAATTTCTTCTTTTCCTGAGCCAGCGGGGAACGGATAGTTCATTGTATATCCTAATCCTTTGCCTCTTCCTGTTTCCACTCTTTCTCCTGTCCCAGGGTACCATGGTGATTGATGGGTACTAAAAAAGAAAACGGAATTATCTTCATAAAAAATATCCTGAGTTCCATTGCCATGATGAACATCCCAGTCAACGATTAGAACTTTTTTAACCCCCAGTTTTTTTTGTGCATACTTGGCCGCAATCGCAATATGATTGAATAAACAAAAGCCCATACCTTTACTTGCATTTGCGTGGTGGCCTGGTGGGCGGGTTATACAAAATGCATTATTGGTTTTTCCATAAATAACTTTTTCCACGGCATTAATTACGCCGCCAGTTACCAATGTACTTATTTCCCAAGTATCCTTGCAAGTAGCAGTATCCCCAGTACTCAGGCTTTTTTCACCTCGCTCAATTTCTTCTTTAGCTAATTGAAGGTAATTTCTATTATGTACCAAACAAAGGTCTTCTAATTTGCATTTTTTAACTGGAATTTGCTCGGTAGCCGAAAGTATGTTTCTTTCTTTGAGGCTTTGAAAAATAAAAGATGCACGTTCCGGATTTTCTGGGTGACCTGATCCAGTTCTATGTTTTTTAAAAATTGGATCGTAAACAATTCCGCATTTCATCGGGATAAAAATAGTTTATCTTAACTTGTAGTTACTTTTTAAGTAATTAGGTAAAAGAAAAATTAAATATTCAGTCTAACTGTGAGATAACTGAATGAGAAAGGAAAACTTTATGCTTTCGTTTTTTTATGCTCAGTAACCAGTTGATGGAATGCCTTAAAGAGATGGTTGGCGTCGTTTGGTCCAGGTGAGGCTTCAGGATGGTACTGAACTGAAAAAACGGGGAGATCTTTAAGGCGCATACCAGAAACCGTTTGATCGTTTAGATTGTACTCAGTGACAATGGCACCCATTTCTTCGAGTTTGTCTTTATCTGAAGCGAAGCCATGGTTCTGAGAGGTTATGGCTACTTTTCCAGTTTCGACATTTTTTACTGGCTGGTTTCCTCCGCGATGACCGAATTTGAGTTTATAAGTCTGAGCACCAATGGCATGGGTCAGAACTTGATGTCCGAGACAAATGCCAAAAACCGGGTAATGTGGGATGAGTGCTTGAATGGTTTTATGAGCATAGTCGAGTGCAGATGGATCACCCGGACCATTGGAAAGAAATATGGCATCCGGATTATGCGATTCTGCTTCAGTCGCAGTTGCATTTGCGGGTAATACAATTACTTCAAAACCATACCTTCTCAGGTTTTTGTAAATTGCACATTTTGCACCATAATCAAATGCAACGATTCGGTGCTTGCAGTCTTTTTCAAAAGTAGAGGGTAAGTTTGTTCCGACGACTGTAAATGGTTGGCTTTTTTCACCGGTTGAATCCCATGTGTAGGATTTCTTGCAGGTAACTTCTTTTACAAAGTCTTGCCCAACCAAGCCCTTTGAGTTTTGTGCTCGCTGAAGGGCTTCCTCGTCAGTGATATTCTCGGTACTAATACATGCTTTAAGTGCACCATGAATACGAATTCTTTTGGTGATTGCTCGTGTGTCAACACCGGTAATCCCAGGTATGCCATGTGTTTTTAAATATTCATCAAGGGTCCCAGACGCCCTCCAATTACTAACCACTGGGCTTAGTTCGCGTATTACGAAACCTGCAACTTTTGGACCGTCAGATTCCTCGTCCTCCTCATTTACTCCATAATTTCCAATTTGTGGAGCGGTCATTGTTACAATTTGGCCAAAATATGAAGGATCAGTCAGGGTTTCTTGGTACCCAGTCATTCCTGTATTAAAAACTGCTTCACCTTCAATTGTACTTTTAGCACCAAATGAAAAACCCTTGAAAACACTTCCATCTTCAAGTGCTAACACGGCATCTCTTTGCTTTTTCTGTTTATGCATAAACAGGGTTATTTGATACAAGATCATTGAGGTATTGGCAAACTAGATTTGTAAAATTTTTCGATAATCTCTACTTTTGATTATAAAAGTTCGGGAAAGTTTGACTAACTGGGAGCTTGCGTTTACCGACTAGAACAAATGGATTCAGTGAAAGTCGATTATGACCGAAGTAAGACGAACAATCAGGCCTTGCTTAAATGGTTGGATAAAATGGTTGAAATGTGTATGCCCAAAGAAGTGCGTTGGTGCGATGGGTCGAACGGAGAGTGGCAAGACCTTTGTTCCTTAATGATCGATCAGGGCTCGATGATTGCCCTGAACCAAGAAAAGCGACCCAACAGCTTCCTTGTTCGTTCTGATCCACGGGATGTTGCACGGGTAGAAAGTCGAACTTTCATTTGCAGTTACGGTAAAGACGACGCAGGTGCAACGAATAATTGGGAAGAACCTAGAAAAATGCGGGCTAAGTTAAAGCGTTTATTTAAGGGTTCGATGGAAGGACGGGTAATGTATGTCATTCCCTTTTGTATGGGCCCATTAGGATCTCCTTTGTCTCAATTCGGAGTTCAGGTCACGGACTCGCCCTATGTGGTTTTAAATCTTCGGATTATGACTAGGATGGGAAAAGAAGTTTTGGATGTAATGGGAGATAAGGATTTTTTCGTACCTTGTCTTCATTCAGTTGGTTTTCCTCTTTCTCCAGGCACTGAAGATGTGGCTTGGCCTTGTAATCCTGAAAATACTCATATTGTTCATTTTCCAGAACAAAGGACGATTGTGTCCTTTGGAAGTGGTTATGGAGGAAATGCATTGTTAGGCAAAAAATGTTTAGCTTTACGGATTGCGTCCTGTATGGCTCGGGATAACGGTTGGATGGCTGAGCATATGTTAATTTTAGGCGTCGAAAATCCCGAAGGTGAGAAGACATATGTGGCAGGTGCATTTCCAAGTGCTTGCGGTAAAACAAATATGGCTATGCTCGTGGCTCCTGATTCCATGAAGGGTTGGAAGGTTTCAACAGTTGGTGACGATATTGCATGGTTAAAACCAGATGATGATGGAATGCTTCGTGCGATTAATCCGGAAGCTGGCTTTTTTGGGGTTGCTCCAGGAACATCCTGGGAGACGAATCCAAATGCGATGGAATCAATGAAGCAAAATACTTTATTTACAAATGTCGCTTTAACTGAAGATGGAGATGTTTGGTGGGAAGGTTTATCAAAAGAACCACCAACTGGGTTAACAGATTGGCAAGGTCGTGAATGGAATCCAGATATGAAAACGCCTGCAGCACATCCAAATGCTAGGTTTACGGCACCTGCATCTCAGTGTCCTACTATTGACCCTGATTGGGAAAATCCGGACGGAGTGCCCATTTCGGCTTTTATTTTTGGTGGTCGCAGAATGTCTGATATCCCTTTGGTTTACCAGGCGTTTAATTGGAACCATGGCGTATACCTAGGAGCCACACTCGCCTCCGAAACTACCGCTGCGGCTGAAGGAGCTTTGGGGAATTTGAGAAGGGACCCAATGGCTATGTTGCCATTTTGCGGTTACAATATGGGAGATTATTTTAAACATTGGATGAAGATGGGAAAAAGGCTCAAAAATAAGCCTCGTATTTTTCATGTTAATTGGTTCAGAAAAGATGAGGATGGGAATTTTTTATGGCCAGGGTTTCGTGATAATATGCGAGTTCTTCGCTGGATTGTTGAACGATCTTCTGGTCAAGGGCGAGCACATGAGGGTAGACTCGGTTGGATTCCATTCAAAGAAGACTTGGATTGGTCCGGTTTAGAGTTCAGTGACGATGACTGGTCTAAGTTAATGGCGATAAATCCAAATAACTTAAGAATGCAAACTCTTCGTCATGAAGAACTATTTTTAGAATTAGCAGAATCGCTTCCTAAGGAAATGCTTTTTGAGCGGGAGTTATTGGTTTCACGGTTATAGCACTTCTCTAAAATTAGCTTTCTTGTTCCTTTGACCATCGGTAAAAAACAGATGAAAGAACGCTGACGGAAACAACCATATTGGCTAGCTTCATCAGCACCCCTCCTGTTTTTTGATCTTCAAGCGGGCTTAAATTCATTACTCGTTCAGCATAAAAATATGTATCGTACAAAACATCCTTTGAAAATGTGAGGATTGCAAAAATGGGAGTTTGTCCAAGCATAATTGCCAATATATAGAGCATTTGTGGTCCGTATTGGGCAGGTGGTATTCTTTTTGATGGTCCACAAATCGGCCACCACATGGCAACCGATGTAAAAAACATAGATAAATGTTCAGCCATATGTAAGGTTTTATCTCGAATTGCAGCTTCATAAAATTCCCCGATATGCCAAAAGGAGAAAACTAGAGTGAACATTAAGCCAGCAATAATAGGGTGAAATAAGAATTTAAGAAACTTTTCAAGGTTAGGTTTATTTTCAAGATAATGATCCACAATTTCATGTGGCAAACCGAGCAGTAAAAATAATGGGCTAACATACATTAAGATGTTATGTTGAATCATGTGTGCAAAAAAGAGAAAGTTTTCTCCTAGCGGGTCAAGGGGTGAACCGACAGCAAGATAAAAACTTATCATACTTGCACAAAACCATAATGTATGGCTTCGGGAATAGGGTAGGTTAGCAGAGAAGTTTCTTCTGTAAGGGCCGACAATTATTGCATAGCACCAAGATACAAAGAGTATACCACCAACGAGAGCAGGTTCAGTATGCCAGTGGCTAAATGTTACAGGAGAATTCATCTGCGGATTGATGAACCCGATTCAAGTTTATAGATTCCTACTGGTTTTCCACCCAGAATGCTTCCGAGCGGACTTTTATCCTGAAATCTTCAGCGGATGCATTTTGAGTAAGTAAAGAAATTTTAGAACCCTCAATATTGTCATCTTGAGAGGGATGATATTGGTGGAAAAAAGGATTTCCCGGATTGAGTGAATTAATTTCTATTAAATCTCCAGTGCTCACTCTCCAATTAAACTGATGAGGAATTCCAGTAACTTTCTTCCAAGCAGTTAAGTTTTCTTCGCCTATTAAAACTTTCTTATTAAAAGAATCGGGTGATGTATGATCATGTTCGGCAACGAAAAAATTGTCGTTGTGTTTAACATAATCACCTTGGTTGTAAACATTTCCAGTTTTCCAAACCTGTTCAAGCGGAGAAACCTTAAACTCTTCGACTACAGGGGGGTCATCTGCCATGTAGATAACAGCAATGTAAGTAAAAACTGAAATGACCAAGCCCATCAGAAAGAGGATGGTGTTGAGTATTTTATCCCACCTTAAATGCATGAACCAAGTCATAACTCCTATAAACTTCAAAATCGAAGTTACAAAAAGAACAGCAATTATACTTGAACCTTCAAAAGACTGAACATAGATAATCACAATCTCAACCCCTGTTATAGCAACAAGAATCATGGATAAATTAAAAAAAGTGAAGAAGCGTTCGCTTTCTTCTGCTACTGGGTCTTCTGAATGTCCACTCATAATTATAAGTTAATGAATTTTAAAAAATTTATAAGGCGTATTCCATTAGATAAACAACTGGGAAGATGATGATCCATACAATATCGACAAAGTGCCAATAAAGACCACAACATTCAATGTCCAGTGCATCAGCTGGACTCATTTTGCCTGTGAAAGAATAAGCAAACCAGCCTAGTAACCAAAAGACCCCGATGGCAACATGGGTTCCGTGCGTACCGGTCAACACATAAAAAGTTGAACCAAATACATGAGGTTCTCCGCGATAACTCGATAGGGTGAGTTCGTTGCCCGGAGCGTGGATAAAGTGTGTGAACTCATAAACTTGGCATGCAAGAAAAATTGCACCAAATATGATTGTTCCCAAAAGCATCCAACGAGTACTGGTAAGATTACCCTTATGAATTGCTGATACCGCTAGAGCCATAAAAAGTGAGCTGGCTAGAAGAATAAAGGTACTGAACGAAGTAAGTTCGATATCAAAAACATCTCTTATGTCTAAAAAATTACCTCCAACGGTAGCGGAAATTTTTCTGTAGATCAGGTGCGTTGAAATGAGAGTGCCGAAAAACATGCAATCAGATCCGAGAAAAGCCCACATAAGGACTTTTTTATTGGGAATTCCGGTGCTTGTTTCAGGTTCGTGATGTTCAATGGCGTGTGCTGATGCTTCACTCATGATTATATTTCAATTAATTTTTAAAAGGCTTGGGTTTTACTCGTCGTTCTCATCAGGAAAAAGGTGGTATCCACCAGGACCTTCAAGAGACCACATAATGATTCCAAAAATCGCGACAACCCCGCCAATGATTGCAAAAGTATAATCCCTGAGGATTTCTCCAGTGTTTACATCTACGGATTGATGAAACAATAGACCAAGAACTAGACCAAGAAATCCAACACCTGAAACCAATGGGTACCAAGAGCGATCGGGCATGTGAACTCCATGATCATCTAAAGGCACTTTTTCTGAATGATTTTCTTTAGGACCATAATTATTTTCCCATGCCTGATCTCTACTTTTAATAATTGGTGTGCGAGCAAAATTGTATTCTTTAACCGGAGATGAAAGAGTCCATTCTAGGGTTCTGGCATCCCATGGGTTTTTCCCTGCATCCTTAAGCTTTTTGTTGAAAAATGCCGAAAAGAATTGATATACGCCTATGACGATTCCAACACCTAGGATAAATGCTCCAATCGTGGCAATTTGATTCCATGTTTCAAAACCATGACCTTCATTGTAACTATGAGTTCTACGAGGTTGTCCAATCATTCCAAGATAATGCATAGGAAAGAATGTTAGATTAAACCCAATGAACATGAGAGTGAAAACTAACTTCCCAAGCTTTTCATTGAGCATTTTGCCAGTAAGTTTTGGCATCCAAAAATAGAATCCTGCAAAGAGCCCAAATAGAGCACCTCCGATAAGAACATAGTGAAAGTGTGCAACGACAAAGTACGAGTCTTGGTGTTGAGCATCAATCGGAACAGAGGAGTGCATAATTCCAGTAAATCCACCTACCATAAACATGGTTATGAAACCGAGAGCAAAGAGCATTGGAGTATCAAACCGAATTCTTCCGCCCCACATTGTGCCAATCCAATTAAAAATTTTAATCCCCGTTGGAATAGCAATAAGCATGGTTAGTATTGAGAAAGCTGAGGTGGCAACGATTCCCATACCTGTTGTGAACATATGGTGACTCCATACAGCAAATCCCATAAATCCAATGATAGCACCCGAAAATATTATTAGGCCGTATCCGAAAAGAGGTTTTCGCGAGAAAACGGGAATGATCTCAGAAACAATTCCCATAGCAGGTAAAATAAGAATGTAAACTTCAGGGTGTCCGAAAATCCAAAAAAGGTGCTGCCAAAGATGAGGTTTGCCGCCTTCAAGGAAGTCAAAGAAGTTTGTTCCATAAGTTCGGTCGAACATCAATTCAACCAGTGCTATAGTAATTGCAGGGAAAGCAAGAATTATAAGAAAGCTAACAATCAGGGTCATCCAAGTAAAAACGGGAAGCCTCATCATTGTCATGCCGGGTGCACGCATGTTAATTATGGTGGTTATAAAATTAAAGGACGCAAGTAAGGATGCAAGACCAAGGATCTGCAAAGAAAAGATCCAAAAATCAGGTCCCATATCACCAAGAACCTCAGCAAAACGATTATCTGTAAGCGGGGCATATCCAAACCATCCAATTGCGGGAGAACCGCCTGTGAAGAACCAACTTAAATTGAGTGTTATACCACCTGCAATAAAACACCATAAACTGAGCGTATTCATGCGAGGAAAGGCAACATCTCTGGCGCCAATTTGCAGAGGCATGATAAAGTTAAAAAAGGCAGCGCTTAAGGGCATGATGACAAGGAAAACCATAGTAGTTCCATGCATGGTAAACATTTGGTTGTACTCACGATTCGTAAGAACATCCATATTATGGTTCCAGAGCTGGGAGCGAATGAGAAGTGCTTCCAACCCGCCTAGTATGAGGAAAAATAGGGCAGCCATTCCGTACATTACTCCTATTTTTTTGTGGTCTATCGTGGTTAACCAATTTCTAATTCCCGTTGTGTTTTGATCAGGTCTAGGAAACTCCTTTGTCTTTAGATTTGTTTCCGAGTCAGGATTGAGATATTTTAGTGATTCTGTTGCCATGGTATTTCGAATTTTAGGATATACTCTATGTGCTAAGTAAATGTTTATTTTAAACCTAGAAGGTAGGTTACTAGCTGTTTAACTTTTTGATCTTCATCTTCAAGGTTACGAAGTGGATGATTATCGTCGACTCCTTCTCCGTTCCACATCAAGTTTCCGAACTTAACATCATTGGAATTGCGAAGCCATTTATCAAGATTTTCTTCATCGTTTCTCATCCAACCAGCGGCAAGAGAGGTGCGAATTCCAAAAAGGGTTAAATTAGGACCCTTCGAACCAAGTCCGGTTCGGTTAATTGCATGGCATTGAACGCATTGAAGAGATGAAAAAAGTTGTTTTCCACGTTCATAATCATCGGGATTTGCCTGAGTCCAAATTTTCTTTGAAAGGTTGGGTGCTTCCCCTTTAGCCACTTCTTTGGTTGCTCGGAATTCTCTCGTAGCAGATTCTCCCAATGACTTGTCAGAAAAAGTGACTAAGCTCCCCTTGGAATATTCATTTTCAGGGTTGTAGGCAGAAGGTTGGAGATTTGGGTTTTGAGCAACTTGAAATTTGTTTACCCAAGCATCAAAATCTTTATCGGTCTGGGCAAGTGCTCTGAAGGACATGTAAGCATGGGAATTGCCACAGTATTCAGCACATTGACCATAAAAAAGTCCACCAACGGCTTCGAATTCATCGGTGAATTTTTGTTTAGTAAAAATCCTTTCTCGCATTTTTCCATTAAAGACGGGAGGCATAGCGTCTTCTATAGAGTATTTGACCTCTTTTCCATCAGCATCCTTACCTGACAGGATTTTTTCTTGGTCAGCAATAAACCAGAGGAAGTTTTCCTGCCCTGGCATCAAATCCATCTTACCGGCGAGTTTGGGAAGCCAAAAGCTGTGTATTACATCTTCTGTTCGTAAATTTATTCTTACCGCACGAGATGTTGGGAATACAAGCTCGTTAGCAGTAACAATACCGTATTGAGGATATTCAAAAACCCAAAAGAAACGCTTGCCAGTAACATTAACTGTAATGGCATTATCAATTGCACTTCTGTTGAGGTTAAGTTTTTCAAGAGTTTGAGCATCATTAGGGTCTGGTACTCGATTCATAAGCACAACCCCTTGAAGAGTTGGTATAGCAAGGATTACTAAGATTACCGTGGAAGCAATTATTAAAGAAACTTCTACCTTTGAATTGCCATGTGATTGAGGTGGAACTTCCATCGCTTCTTCGGGAGTTTTAGCCCGATATTTCCACAATACATAAAGTAAACACCCGCCCACTGCGCAGAACAGAAAAATGGTAATCCAAACAGAAAGCATGAAAATATCATATTGGTTTTGAGAAACCAAACCTTTCGGATCAAGGGCAGATTGCTTATGATCAATTCGTGAGCATCCTCCAGCAAAAAACAAGAGTGCAGGTAAAATTGTAAGTGACAAGACTTTGAGCTTGTTGAGCGGTTTTTTCATGGTTCTTGGTAGTATCAAAGAAATCGGTCAATGACTAGTATAGCAAATAACAGAGGCAAGTAAATAATAGTTACGAAAAAGAGTTTCTTGGCAGATTTATCTCGATTTTTGGATAGCAAAAAATTGAATGCTGGTTTTAGAAGATAAACGGATAGTAAACAGGCGGAAATAAAATAGAGCCAACCTGGTGCGGGTTGAGTTGTTTCGATAAAATAAGGAGAAAATACGAAGCCTGTAAGTAAAAATGAATAAATTAGGCTCTTTCGAGCAAGATGAAATCCATTTGCACTGCCAAGATTTTGCAATTTAAAACCGCCTTGTTCATAATCTTTACGAAAATTCCAAGCGATTGCCATGAAGTGAGGTAATTGCCAGGTAAATAGTATTCCAAATAAAATCCACCCATATAGTGATGGTTCGCCTGATGCCGCTACCCAACCAATAAGTGGGGGTAGTGCACCAGAAACTGCTCCAACCTCAGTTGCATAAGGAGAGCGTTTTTTTAGGGGTGTGTAAATAAGCAAATAAAAAACCAGGGTGAGTAAGGTTAGCAAGCAAGCCCAAGGATTGGTTCCAATCCAAAGCAGGGCAAGACCGATAGATGACAGTGCAACACCGAAAATTAATGCAACTTCGGGTTCAATGAGGCGCGACGGTAAAGGCCTTTCCGATGTGCGGGGCATCAGGGAGTCTTCTTCCCTTTCCATCCACTGATTAAGGGCCGCGGCACCGCCGGCCGCGAGTGCTGTTCCAATAGTGAGTGATAAAAAAAGATAGAAATCGGATATCAGAGGGTAGTGCACGAGAAATCCAAGAGATGCAGTAAACACAGACATCAAACTAAGACGAGGTTTGGTAAGCTCAATTAATCCATGAAAGGATAATCTTACTGACTCATCTATCGGAGGTGCTTCTGTTTTGGCAGTTATGTTTTTGAAACTATTCACTTTGGGGAATGTTAGCTCTTATTAAAATGATATTTTAACAAGAGACAAGCAAGGTCATAACTTGAAAATCATTCATCGTTAGATTTTCTAATACCTCCCTTCAGAGTCTTTAACTAATGGAGGTGTTTGATCAGTGGTATTTATTGAAGTATTACTACATTTAATGATTTTTTTGTTTACAGTACTGATCAAAGTTTATGTGGTTTTTTAAAAATACTTTCGGTAATTTGAAAGATTCATATCCTTTGGAATTGCTTAGATTATTTCTATGCATAGGATTATCACTGCAATGAATGATTTCTTCACTAAATTCTTACTTTTCTCAATGTTGAGTCTTGCATTTTTAAGTAGTTTTTCCTGTTCAGATTCTGAGTCGAGTAATTCAAATCCAAATTTACCAGAAAACTTTCTGAGGGGAGAAGTACTGAATTTAGATTTAAATGATAGCTTGGTTGAAGTCAAAATTCTTTCCCAAAGTGATGATATTTCAAATAAATTATCCACGAGGGTAGGAAATAATTTGAGTCTTCAGGTTCAGCCAGGTGATCTTGCACTTTTATCTAGCAAGCCGGTATTTAGAGGTAAATTGCAAGAATCCTTTTCTTCCTCCGCTGGTAAGATACACTTGCTTCATAATGTTTGGCCGGATGATCCTGCCGAAAGAATTAGGGTTAAGAACATTAATCGATTACTAAGAAGAGATACCCTGAGTATGGGGGAAGCGATGATTCGTTCCGTTGGAGACAACCTACCCCCTTTTGCATTATACGATCAAAATGGGGATATTGTAACAACGGATTATTTTGACGGTTCCGTGACTATTTTAAATTTTATTTTCTCAAGATGTTCCGTTGCTGAAATGTGCCCTGCTTCGACAATGAAAATGAAAAAATTACAGGAATTGGTTCATAAAACTAAAGTTCCTAACATACATTTTTTATCCATAACCCTAGATCCTGAGTTTGATTCTCCAGGCGTTCTCAAGTCATACGCCCGCGGTTACAACTTAGATGAGAGTAATTTTAAAATTTGCACTGGAGAAAAGAAGGTAATCGATGATTTAACTCGTCAATTTGGAATCCGTCGAGAAGCTACAAAAAATCAACCATTGGATCACACCATGCGAACGATGATTATTAATTCTAGGAGGCAAATTGTTTATCAGGTTCCGGGAAGAAGTTGGAGAGTGGAAGATTTTCTTTCGCGTCTGCAAAGCTGAACCAACTAGCTCGACTTAATGCTATGACAAAAAAAGATAAGAAAAAAGGTTCTATTTTAAAAGCAATTTTTTTGGCTTTCCCGTTTGTAATCATTTATTTTATAGTTCGAAATCTTCCGGTTGAACCGTGTGAGTTTCTTCATGAAGAGACCTATAATGCTGAAGGTGAATTGGACTATTGTGGTGCTGATGAAACTGGATTTGTCGATTTGTCTGTCAGAAAGTGGCCGATGACAGTTGATTTTCGCCCCCTTGATGCTCTTGCAGTTAATCAGCTCTGCAAATTTGAAATTAAAATAGAAAAGGCTGATGGTTCCCCGTTAACTGCACGTGATGTGGCATTAAGTCATACCCAAAAAATCCATCTTCTAATTGTCAATGAATCACTAGACGATTATCAACATCTTCACCCTGTGGCAGATCCTCTGTTCGATGGCGTTTGGCATTTTTCTTTTACCCCAAACCTTTCAGGTAAATATCAAGCATTTTTAGACTTCATTCCCATAAAAAGTCCTCGGCGGGTTTTGCTTTCTTCTACCTTCAATGTTGACGGTGGACATTCCTTGAAAAATAACCCAAAAGAAAACTTGGTATTTGTACGAGACAATCTTCGTTTTGAAATTAACAAAACTAGAACTCCCTTACAGGATAGCCAATTAGAACTTACCTTGGCCGCTAAGGATGAGATGGGCAAAGATGTTACTCTATATTCAGTTATGGGAGCATTTGCACACATGGTTGCGTTTGATAGTAAAATAAGTGGTTTTGCTCATTTACACCCCCTTATGGATACCTTGCCCCTTTCCCGAGATGATAGTTTTACCGGATCGTTGACTTTCGGTTTTTCTGCACCAAAACCAGGGATTTATCGCTTATGGGCTCAAGTGAAAACATCCATAGATAAAGAAATGTTTATCCCTTTCGATCTTGAAGTCGGTTCCTGAGATAATTTATTTATGAATGATTTAAAAATTTATCTTCAGCGTGAACAAAATTTGGCGTTAGCTAAAAAGCTTACTTTTTTGGTGTGGATTATTACCGTAGTTGTGTTGCTTTTAGTCGGATTAATGCGGCAGGTAAAACTTGGTTTGCCTGAAGGGGTAACCCTTCATTTTCTTCCTCCCTTTCATGCGTTTTTAAATACGGCCGCGGCGTTTTCTTTGATAATGGCTATTGTTTCGATTAAGAAAAAATTTGTTATCAACCATCAAAGGTGGATCTATTTGGCGATGGGTTGCTCATTATTATTTCTACTTTCTTATGTTGCATATCATTTCACCACTGCTGAAACACTTTTTGGTGATCTTAATAAAGATAAAGTCTTAAGTATTGAGGAATTAGAAATCGTGGGGAAGACTAGATATGTTTATCTTATCATTCTACTAACCCATATAATTCTGGCCGCTATTAGCCTTCCATTTATCCTTCTGACCTTTGTTTATGGATACACTAATCAATTTGTTAAGCATCGGAAATTAGCTAAGAAAATCTTTCCTGTCTGGTTGTATGTTGCGGTTACCGGTCCGATCGTATATCTGATGTTGAAGCCCTATTATTAAGTTTCAACTTAATTTCGTCTACATAATCTTTCTCTTCCACTTCCTTAGAATAAAATCTTTATTTTCTTCCAAAGTCTCTACGCATTGGAAGTCGTTTTCATAAGAAGGAAAAAAAGCGTCGCCGCCTATTATGGTTTGTTGTACCTCCGTGAGGTATAATTCATTACAGTAAGAAAGAAATGCAGAATATATTTCACCTCCCCCGATTATAAACACAGTGCGGTTTCCTGCTTGTTTTTCAATCTGATTAAACTCGGTAAAGGTTTGAATTCCTTTACCTTCTACATTCGAGCGTGAGAGTACCCAGTTTTCTCTTCCGGGCAGTGCATTAGGTAATGAGTTCCATGTTTTTCGACCCATTACAATGACATGCCCCATAGTAATTTTTTTGAACCATTTTAATTCTCCGGGCAATCGCCATGGCAAGTCACCTTTTTTTCCGATTACATTATTTTGAGAAACCGCCGCAATTGCTTTGATGTTGGGCATTTTAAACTGCTATGGGTGCTTTGATACTTGGATGAGGGTCATAATTAACTAATTCAAAATCTTCGAAAGTAAAATCAGAAATCTCTTTTTGTTCCCCGTGTATTAATAAATTTGGTAAAATCTTTGGTTCACGGTTGAGTTGAATTTCCGCTTGTTTTTTGTGGTTTGCATACAAATGTAAATCGCCAAAGGTATGAATAAATTCATAGGCCTTCAGATTGCAAATCTTGGCGATCATCATGGTTAAGATGCTGTACGATGCAATATTGAATGGAACTCCGAGGAAAATATCCGCACTCCTTTGGTATAGTTGGCAACTAAGTTTACCATCTGCGACATAGAACTGAAATAAAGCGTGACATGGTGGGAGTGCCATGAGTTCTAATTCACCTGGATTCCACGCACATACAAGGTGGCGTCGACTATCGGGGTTCTGCCTAATCGACTGAATCACATCTTGAATTTGATTAATATGCCCGCCGTCTGGTTTTGCCCATTTTGTCCATTGCGCTCCGTAAACTCTACCTAAATCCCCATTTTCATCAGCCCATTCATCCCAAATTCTAACCTTGTTCTCCTGTAAGTACTTAACATTGGTATCTCCTTTAATAAACCAAAGTAATTCATAAATAATGGAGCGGAGGTGTAGTTTTTTTGTTGTGAGCAAGGGGAACCCATTATCTAAACGAAAACGCTCTTGCTCACCAAAAACAGACCAGGTACCAGTACCTGTTCGGTCGTCTCTGTAAACTCCATTATTTATAACTCTTGAAACAAGATTTAAGTAATTCTTCATTTACAGAACGCTAAAAAGGAGAGAAGGTAATTAAGTGTCAATAATTTCATCTTAAATGTTTATTTATAGTTGTTCCTGAAATGTCGAGAATTTCATTTTATAAAACTCAGTTTTTGGTTTTCCCAGTTTTTGTATTTGCCTCGGTTGCTTTATCGCAACAACGAGCAAATGATTTTACCAAAAAGGTTCGTTCACTCGATGGGAAAATGAATATTATGTCTTCTAAAAGGTTATCCTCGAGTCGGGTTAATTCAATTTCTAATCAGCGTTTTTCTGTGCGTGAATGGCCAAGTAAATTTTCGTCATTTGGAGGAAGAAGGTATCCAATGACAAATAAAACAACATGGGTGGATAAGAGAGTTGAAACTTCGAAAATTGATATTGAGTTACCTCATAATCAAACCTTTGCTTCTGAGAATACCAGGAGAGTTATGGAGAAAGATTCTGAACATAAGACCCCTGCTTCTGCATCTGTTGAATTTAGAGATGCGTACTACGCTCAATTAGATAAACGGGTTGATGATTGGATGAGCAAAGTTAACAACATGTCATTACGGGATATTAATCGTTTTCAATTTCGTAAAGGTCGTCCTAGCACGCCAGGTTTTCCTGTGCAACAAGCAGGTTCAGAAAATTTACCGATGAGCTCTTCCGAACAGAGGTTAGGTAGTTCTAATATAAGAGGGATAACTCCATCCGCTCGCAATGGTTCTGGAGCAGGAAAGTCAAGTTATTGGCTTGGTCCAAAGAGAATGGATTCTTCTTCAACATCGGGCAAGGTATCCCCGTCTAGTAGTGGTCAAACTCAAACAAAGCAGGTAAAGAAAAATTTTAAGTCGTTGCCTCAACCTATCCTTGGTCCGAAGAAAGTTCGGGTTCAGCTTAAGTAGACTCATTATTCACGCTTGCCACGGGTTGGTGATTCTTTATAGTTCAATACTTTAAATTTTAACTTTGGACGGCTAGCTCAGTTGGTTAGAGCAACTGGTTTACACCCAGTAGGTCACAGGTTCGAGTCCTGTGTCGTCCACCATTACTCTCTTTCTATCCACATGCGTCACGTCATTTCCGTTCTTGTTGAAAACAAATTTGGTGTACTTGCTCGAATTGCAGGCCTTTTCAGTGGTCGTGGGTTTAACATTGATACACTGAATGTTGGACCGACTCATGAAGATGGTCGCTCGAGAATCACAGCCACTTTAAACGGAGATGAGAAGGCATTAGACCAATGTGTTAAACAGCTTGATAAATTAATTGATGTCATAGATATCCAAAATTTTGTTGGATCCGAATCCGTTGGTCGTGAGTTGGTAGTGGTTAAGGTCAAAGCAAATTCAACCAATCGCACCGAGGTAACTCAAATATGTGACGTTTTTCGTG
>CBFHYW010000024.1:0-17613 GCA_965660135.1 Opitutales bacterium | reverse complement strand
GCCGAGGGAAAGCTCAACGAAATTGTTGCTTACAATGAGTTTGACGCTTTTACCACTCATCTACTTTGGGCGAGGGTTGCTCATTTTTCCGGTTTGTTATCATCCGAGCAATACGATAAAGAACAGGAGCAAGTAAGAGCATTACTGCAAGGTGAAATTCAAGGTGGACGTGTTCACTTGCAGAAATTTCTTGATGAGTGGGACCGATTGCTTGCCATTACCGGGCAAATTAAAAGCTCCTCGATATCCTAATTTTTGGTTTGCTGATTATCCAATTTCTGTCGCAACTCATGTTTGCCCTTTTAACCTTCAAATATACAATATTGAATTCTTATGACTAAATCGAAAACTGCAGAAGCAACCCTAGAGCGTTTACCAGAAACTCATGATCGTTTGCTCAAGGAAATTCGTAAAGGAATTATCGGTCAAGATGATGTAATAGAGCAATTGCTCGTCACATTACTGGCAAGAGGTCACTGCTTGCTTACAGGTATTCCGGGGTTAGGGAAAACTTTATTAGTAAAAACATTGTCAAAATGTTTAACCTTGGACTTTAAGCGTATTCAATTTACTCCCGATTTAATGCCTGCAGATGTTGTCGGCACAGAAGTTGTGGATGAGGACCCATCTACAGGAAAAAGGAACTTTAGATTTTCGCCTGGCCCTATTTTTACAAATATTGTCCTGGCCGATGAAATTAACCGAACCCCTCCAAAAACGCAGGCTGCACTATTGGAAGCAATGGAGGAGAGGCAAGTAACTGTCTCCGGGGAGACCCGTTCTCTCGATGCACCTTTTCTTGTTTTGGCCACGCAAAATCCGATTGAACTGGAAGGCACTTATCCACTTCCAGAGGCACAGCTTGACCGATTTTTACTTAATCCAGTCATTAAATATCTTCCTATTGCTGATGAAATTGAAATGGTAGGTGAAACTACAGGTTCAGCTCGTGAGGAACCACAGCCTGTTCTTGGAGCTGAAGATATTATTGCGTTACAAGAGCTTACCCGGGAAGTGCCAGCCCCTGAAAATGTGGTTAGTTATGCTGTTCGACTCGCTTCGGCATCCCGACCCCAATCAGAGGATAGCGATGAATGGACTGTAAAGAGAGTAAAATGGGGTGCTGGGTCTCGTGGAGCTCAAGCTTTAATCCTTGCTGGGAAAGCACGTGCGTTGCTTGCTGGTCGACCAAATGTTTCCTGCGAGGATGTAAAGTTTATGGCAAAATCCGCACTTCGTCACCGAGTGCTGCCAAGCTTTTTTGCTGAGTCTGAAGGTTTGGATTCTGATGATATTATCGAACATCTATTAGAGCAAGTTGCTCAATAAATAGTATAAGAACTTTTATCCAAATTCTTAAGCGTGGCTGCTACTGTTGACCATAACCTTCTGGATCCCGCCCACCTTCATCGTATTGAAGATTACTCTCTTCTTGCTCGGGTAGTTGTTGATGGTGCGATGCCAGGAATTCATCGCAGTTTAAGGCAGGGCATGGGAAATGAATTTTTTCAATACAGACCATATGCACCAGGCGAAGATTTAAAATTAGTGGATTGGAAGGTTTTCGCTAAAAGAGATGAACTTGTGGCAAAGACTTTTCAGGAGGATACAAACTTTACGATTTGTTTAGTTTTGGACGTAAGTGCTTCTATGGGGTACGAAGGCAAACGAGCTTCTTGCTCAAAACTTCGCTATGCTTCTATGCTGGCTGCCTGTTTTGCGTACATCGCAAACAGACAGGGCGATCGATTAGGTTTTTTTGCTTACTCTGACGATGTAAAGGAGTGGATCCGTCCAAATTCAGGAAGTGGGCAATTAAATAGAGTTTTCTCAGCTTTGCATGGATTGAAAGCGGAGGGCGTGAACGCGCATGATTTTGCATGGGAGAGAATGGTAACTGGGTTGCCGGGGCGGGGGATGGTAGTTTTTTTGTCAGATTTTCTTGAGGCAGAAGATTCCCTCGCAGAGCAATTGAGGTTTTCTTTGTCCTCTCGGTACGAGTGCTTGTGCCTACAGGTTTTAGATGCTGACGAAGTTGATTTGCCAGACGGAGATGCCTTAAGGTTTGCTGAGATGGAAGGTGATCGGGAGATTTCCACTTCGCCACCTGCTATTAAAGATAAATATAAAACTGATATGGCTGGCTTTATCGAAAACTTACAGACCAAAATTTCTTCTGTTTCTGCAGAGTTTGAAAGTCTAAGTACTGATAAAGACTTAGGATATGCTCTGCGTCGCTTTCTTGGTATGAGATCTCGGAAATGAATCGAATTTGTAAATAAAATATGATCGAGTTTGGACAACCAGCTGCCTTATGGACCGGTCTTGCGATTGGTTTGCCTATACTTGCCCATATGGCTTATCGCAGAGTAACGGAAAAGTTTTACTTTCCATCTTTACGTTTTATTCGCCCCTCACAGATTCCCAGAACAGGTAAGCGTACCCCATCGGATATACCTCTTCTGTTACTAAGAATTTTATTATTTTTATTCCTCACTGCTTTGCTTGCTGACCCTTATTGGAAATCACCTGCAGTGCCTGTCTCGGAAGATGAAGGAGAGGAAGTTGTAATCGCAATTGATTTGTCACCCAGCATGGCAGGGTGGGGCGGATTGGAGGAAGCGAAGGAGAAGGCTCTTCTTCTATTAAATAATGAATCAGGTAAAATCGGTTTGCTTACTTTTGGACAATCCATTCTTGAGCAGATTGATGTTGGGACTGATCGAGAGACAATAAAAGTTAAGATCGAGGCTTTGAAAAATGATTGGAGTAGAGGGAATGCTCAGGTTATGCTTGATCGTTTACCCAATACATTTTCAGAAAAAGCTACCCGTCGGAAACTTTTTATTATCAGTGATTTTCAACAATCTGATTGGCAGACGGCTTACAGGGATTTATACGAATCTGAAATTGAATTTAAGCTTGTGAAGGTTGGGCAAACAACTGAGATTGAAGGTTTAAGGCAGAATAATTTAAGTGTTATGGAGGTTCGTGCCGTGCCTGCAGGTCCCAACAAAATTAGAGTTTGGACTGTTGTACGTAATTGGGATGATGTAAATAAGACAACAGAAATTGAATTAATTGCAGGTGGAAATCAGATTGGTAAAAATACAGTTTCAGTTCCTCCGCTTGGCTCGGTGCAAACTCAGTTTGTTATGAGCGAGGGAGATTTTTCTTCCTCCACAATTAGATTGGTTGGAGAAGACGAATTTCCTTTGGATAATGAAAGAACGGTTTGGCTGAAGGCTCCTCCTGCAAGAAGCTTTGGCTTTTGGATGCCTGAGCAAGAGAATGATGAAACAGAAGAAGAAAAATCTTTCCTTAAAACCGCTGTGGCTAGTTCGGGGGATAATGGTTGGAACCGGTGGGATTGGAATCAGGATAAAGCGGATGGACTTCGTTTGGGGGATGATCAATTACAAGTTGATTTTTTAATGGTTTTAGGACTCGGGAAATGGTTTGAAGAGGAACAATTAGGTATAGCCCTTACTGAATTTTTATCTAAGGGAGGTGTTGCTTTAATTACACCAGGTGACCTTTTTTCATCAACCGTATCAATTTTGAAATCTGAGAAGTTACTTGCATACAATTTTGTTCGCGTTGCAGGTGGTGCAGTACAAACAAGAAACCCTTTTCGAATTGGAGCTTTAGGAGAGAATTCATCCCTTGCTGAAATTTTTGCAGGGAAATCAGCCAGAGATCTTTACCTGTCTGCTATTCATCGTTTTGGTATTCTTAAGCCTGGTTCTGGTAGTGAAAATATTGAAGTTCCACTTCGAGATCGTGAAGGGCGACCCTTAGCTTTGGTCAAACCTTTTGACAGTGGTGGTCGACTCGTTTTTCTCCCATTTCGCATGAATACTACTTGGACAGATTTACCTCTCCGTAGCTCTTTCCTTCCGCTTCTTATGGAATTAACCCAAAGCAAAAAGATGAAATCTGCTTCTCGTGCCTGGCCTATCCTAGAACCAGGGCAGGAGTTAGTAGGAAATCAGGGAACTTTTATTGCAACAGAACCTGGTGCTTATCGCTTTGAGGACCAATGGATAGAGGTAGTACTTTCTCCATCTGAATTTATACCTAATACCTTTTCTCAGAATGTACTGTCCGATAGCCTCGGTGGATCCAAAAAGGGAACTGTATCGAAATTGAAGGGACTAGATTCGACCGAGGAAGATCGCAATCCACTGTGGATGTGGTTTGCAATGGCGGCGGCTATTCTCTTGATTATTGAAATGCTTTGGTCTCGTCCTTCTCAATACACTAAAACCCAAATTAAATCGGTTCATGCCTAACTTTCTTGAATTTATAAAGCGTGAGGCCCGATTTTTTATTTTCAGTCGGTCTCTTTTTGCTTTGGCGATTGGTTTTCTTACTTGGCCAACTTTGCTTTACTTGCTTGATCTTTACGATTCAGTATCTCCCATCAAGGAATCTGATGCTTTAAATTGGGTTTTTTCCGTTTGCCTGATATCCCTTTTCGTTTTTCTCGCTTTATTATTTTCCTCTTGGAAGAAAAAACCCTCGGTTAAAACCCTGGCAAAACAAATTGAAGGTGCAAACCCCGATTTGTTAGACTTACTTAATTGTGCGGTAGAATTGGAAGAGGCATCGAAGGTTAGATCGTTGTCTTTTATGGAGAAAAGGGTTTTAAGAAAAACAGAAGTTAAAGCTCAGGAAATCGCTTGGAGTCAAGGCACGCGGCCAAAGCCTCGATTTTGGATGTCTTTAGTTTTTGCTTTATCTGTGGGCTCTGTATTTACAGCCCTAAGTTTCGATCAAAGCCCCTTACAGAAATCCATTGATTCGTTATCAGAGGAACCCGGCCTTTTTATTTTCACAACAAAAACTGGATCATCAAAATTAGAAGAATTTCCAGCCAGTAATGAGTTTAGCAGGGGTACGGATATTTCTATTTTTGCTGATATTACTCGGGGGCACAGAGGAGAGAAGAGTTCGTTCATCGAATTTAAAGAAGATGGCCAAATAGAAAAACTGGAGATGCTTTCCACTTCAGTTTTAGGTCGTTTTGAATTTGTTGTTCCATCTTTACAAAATAATTTTAGTTATCGCGTAACCACTCCTTCACTTGAAAGCGAATGGCAATTGTTACAAGCATACGACCCTCCGGCTATTCGGATTGCGAAATGGGAAATTATCCCTCCAGAATATTTGAAATTACCGCAAATAGATCATGAGAATTTTGGATATTTGCGAGTTCCTGAGGGCAGTCTAATTTCTTTGACCTTAGAGGTGGAACCTGAGCCCTCAAATGTTGGGGCATTTATTGTGGAAGAAAATAATGAAATTATTTTGGACAAGCTCAATGCAACCACATTTCGTACAAGCCATTTATTAGATAGTAAATGGACAGGTGTTCTTCAATTAAGAGATTTAAATGCTCCACAACGAGAGCCAGTGGTTTATGAAGAGTTTATTTTTGCTCCTATCCCAGATGAACCACCGGTTGTTGAAATAACTGAACCGGCAAAGGATTTACAATTGGAATCTGGAGCAAGTCTACTTATTGAAGTCTTTTCCTCTGACGATCATGGGATTGCAGATGTGAGAATTAATATTTCACATGCTGGGGAGAAAGAAGAGGAAACTATATTTGTCGATCCTGTAGAAAAAGAAAAAAGGATATCTTACATTTTAGATCTGAGTGAACGAGCATTGGCTATTGGAGATGTTATAACCTATCTTGCTCTGGCGATGGATAATAAAGAGCCTGAGGGCCAGATTGCCCGCTCTGAAATTTATTTCATTGAAATTTTACCGCCTGAAGGTAATTCCACCGAGTCCGATGCTGAAATGAATGGAGAGCAAAAAGAAATTCCAGTCAGAGATTTCATTAATAAAACCAAGAAAATTATCCGTTCTACCTATGACGCTCTGCTTGAAGACTCGTTGAAGAAAGAAAAGCTAGGCTTGGCAATTGCTATGGATGCACTTGGCTTAAAAAACGAGATGACCAAAGTTTTTGATGAATTCGAGGGACAGTTTCCTATTGTGGATGGGATTGACTTAGGGGAATTATTGAACGAAGCAACCTATCATATTGAACAAACTGAGATTTATGCGGGAGATCAGATGCTTGACGATTCTCTTGAACCTTCGGAAAAAACTTTACGCAAATTGGTGCAACTTTATGCCTTGATGCAGAAAATGCAGAAGCAAAAAGCTAAGGGCAAGGGGAAACCCAAAGAAAGCAAGGAAACTGCTGGTAAACCTGAAAAAGATCAAGAGGAGGATTCAAAAGATCCTGCTGAAGAACTAAAGGAACTAGGTCAGGACCTTGAAAAGCTAAAGGGTTTTAAAGATCGGCAAAAAGAATTAAACAGGGAGATTGGGCGTTCGGCAGGTGCCGGTAAAAAGGGAGAAGCAAATCAAAAAATTGCTCAAGAACAAGAGGGCTTAAGACGAGATGTGGAGGGCTTACGAGATGAATGGTATAAGGATAGTGGAAGCCTCGGGAAAGTTGCATCATTGGATCAAGCAGGTGGCGAGATGAAAGATGCTGCTGGTGATTTAAGAAGGGATTCGCCGAGAGAAGCCCAACCGCACGGTGATCTTGCTGCGGAGGCATTGGGGAATGCAATTTCAGAAGTCGAATCTACAATGGCTGCACTGGCTGCAGGTATGGTTGACCAGTTGCAAGAAAATGCTTCTGAATTAGCTGGAGAGCAAAGACAACTGGGTGAAGAAACAGATAATGCAAAGGAAGGACAGGGTGAAAATTTAAAAGACCAGCAGGAAGATTTGAATAGTTTAGCTCAGGAACTATTGGAAAAAATTGATCAAACTGCTCGTTCGATGGGTAATTTCAATGAGAATGCAACCGAGGATCTGTTACGTGGTGCAAGAAATTCACGTGAGAATGGCTTAGAGCGTTCGGGGAAACGCGCTGCAAATTCTCTTCTTTATGAAGCATTTCCTCAAGCTAAGAAAGAGGAGGATAAAGTTGCAGAAAATCTAGAGAAATTGAATGAAGACTTGCAAGGTATTGCGGATAAACTGAGAAATTTAGGAAATGGGGCACTTCGCGAACTTGTTCAAGAATTACAGAAGACACAGGAGGAAATTCCAGGAATGAGTGGAGAAGAAATGAAACAAAGGGCCGAGGAGTTAGCAAAAGCGATAGGTTCACTGCCGAACGCTGAGCAGGATCAAAGAATCCAGAATTTGACTAAATTTTTTGAACAAGTTGCAATCAGTGAAAATCCTTCCCAGTCAACTTCAATGGCGTCTGCAGCAGTGGCGGATGCACTGGAGTTGGTTGAGCAGTTTTTTTGGAAACAAGCAGTCGAGAATCGTATTCGAAGAAACCAAGATACTACAGCAGCCCCAAGTCGCTATAAAAAGCAAGTGGAGGAATATTTCCGCAGAATTGCGGAGGGTGATTAATCATGGGGTGGGATTGGCCTTTTGCTCCTTACTGGTTTGGCCTCGTGGTCATACTTTTCCTTTCTGTTCTATTTTTTCATGGTAACGCTATTTTAAAAGCGACTCTACCTCGATTCGCATGGAGACTAATTTTTTTAAGGTTTTTAGTCGGCACACTTTTTTTACTTCTTCTGGCAAGACCTTTTGTTACGACTGATGAGCCTAATCCAAAGGAGTTTAAACTGGTTACACTTACTGATTTATCTGGGAGCATGAATACCAAGGATAACTTGGCAGGCAGTCGTAGGATAGAATTAGTCCGACCGTTTCTTGATTCGGTAAGCCCAGAGTCTTGGATAAATCGCATGAAAGAGAATTATGGAAAAGTCGAAAATCTAGGTTTTTCCGATCAAACACAACGAATGGTTGGAGAATCTTGGAAGGAAACGGAACTTGGTCAAAAAACTGCATTGGGAGATGCACTGGCGGCCAACTTAGGAAATGAGAAAGAAAATAAATCCTTGGGTGCAGTTGTAGTTTTTTCGGATGGGAAAAATAATTTAGGAGTTCCTATTCTTGAGGTGGCTAAAGAATATCGTTCTCGCGGAGTTCCAGTAAATGTAATTGGGGTTGGGCGTGAGCAAGCTGTCGGTGATATTTCCGTTCAATTTTTTGATCGAAAGCCAAAAGCTGTGGCTAAAGAGGAACTTCTTTTGACTGGAGAAGTGGAAAACAAATTTGAAGAGTCTATTCAATCTAAAGTCAGCCTCATGCTTGGTAAAAAAATATTGGAAGAAATTCCTATCTCGCTTGCTCCTGGAGAAAAACGAAAAATAAGTTTTTCTCCTCTTTTGCCAAAAACTGCCGGTCCTCGACGATATCGATTACTTGTGAATGCACCAATGGGAGATGCAGACCCTTCAAATAATTCCGATTCCCTTCTCATTGTGGTTAAAGCTCCAGACCAATTTACAACTCTGTATCTCTCTAATCGTATCCATCCGCTTTTTCCTTTTGTTAAAAGAGTCTTGGTTGATGAAGAACGCTTTGATTTCAATGCTCTTATTCGTATGAGTCCGAAGGTTTTTCACGCTTTTGGTGAGAATGTGAAGCCCGCATATCCTGAGGAAGCATCGTTCTGGATGGATTATGATGCCGTGCTTTTGGATACTAATGTCTTGGGGGATTTGAATCAGACATTGGTAGATTCACTCAAAGATTTTGTGCAAAAGAAGGGTGGTGGGTTACTCCTTTTTGGGGAGTTGGAAAGTGCTCGCATTAAACTTGGGGGACTTGTACCGGCCAAGAAAGTTGAACGTGTACTTGCTAAGGAAAACTTGTCCCTTGTAACCTTGGAGGAACCACTTTTTGGACCGACCGATGATGTTGAGAAAATGAAACCATTCTTGCCTAAAAGACTGCCTGGTTTTTTTGTTATAGAGCAAAACCCTGCAGCCCGTGGGGTTGTTCTTTCTCGCTCAAATAGAAAGCCAGTTTTGAGTGTGCAAGCTTATGGTGCTGGCAAAGTCGGATATTGGGGCTCTCAGAATGACTGGCGGCGTTCGATGCTAAATGTGGATGGAGCGAAAGAGTTTAGGCATTTTTGGCAAGCACTTGTTCAGTGGTTAGGCACAGGTGGGGAGGATCGGTTGAAAACTCAGGATTCTCAAAAACCTTTTCTTCGTGGAACCGATACCCCTCTACAAGTAGAAGCTTTAGGGGCAGATTTTGAACCTTCTATTGACGCAATGGTTGAAGCTCATGTTGCCGGGCCTGATGATTTTAATAAGGTTATACAACTATATCCTGAGGGCTCAGTTGCCGGACGTTATGCAGGATCTTTTAGGCCCGCTTTAGCCGGTGCTTACGAGGTCAAGTATATCCTACGATTTCCCGATGGTGAAACTTTAGAGCGCCAGAATTTTTTACGCGTTTCGGAGTCGGGTGAAGAGGCGGTTGATGTTTCCTTTGCTCGCGTTGAATTGCAAATGCTTGCGAAATTGACAGGAGGTGCATACTTGCCAATTGATAATATGAATATTGATTGGGATCCCACTTTTGCTAAAGATTTACCTTCGGTACGAAAGCGGCATAGCTTGGCGAATGCCTGGCTGATCTTTGTTCTTCTTTTTCTTTTTGCAGGAGCTGAGTGGATCATCAGGAGACAGGGAGGTTTGCGATGAATTTTAGATTTTTTATTCTCGTTTTTCTGTTTCCATTTATTGGCATGTTGGCTCAAGTACCCTCTTTCAATATTCCTCCAGTTGATCAAAACAGTAGCTTGCAAGAAATGAAAGATGGGAATTCTTCCTCAATTGAGAAGCTTGTTCCAAAACGTTCAAGCATTTCCGAAACGATTGAACGTGCTGGTAAGGATTTAACTCATTCAGAAATTGGAAGAAGGGTGGGGGCAGCAAAACTACTTGGTAAATATCGAAGTTCAAACACATCTGTTTTATTGGTCGGTGCACTTGATGATGAAAGTCCTTTAGTACGAAGGGCAGCGATGGTTTCTTTGGCCGAACATGCCTCTAACGGCACCGTTGTTTACGACAGATCTTTGGTCGAAAAAATTTATTCTAAACTGGGAGACTCTGATGTGGAGGTTCGCAGGGAAGTTTCTGCTATGATTCCGAGGATTATTTCTGTAATGATGCGTAGTGGAATGGAAGTTGTTGAGATTAATGGCAGAAGAGTTTATCGCTCGGTTCCATCTAAAATGAGGTCTGATTTATTTGAAATGACTCAGAGGGCATTTTTAGACGATGATGCAATTGTCCGACAAAATATCCTTAAGTATCACACTTATTTGGGGGTGCCACTTCCATCTTCAAGCTTGGAAAAATTGCTTTCTGATTCTGATCATGGAGTTCTTCTTACCGCACTAAGTAGAATTTCGTCATCTGCCTCCCAGACTGGTATTGTCCGCCGCGTTAAGGAATTATCAATGCATTCGGACAAGGGAATTCGCTTGAAAGTAGTTTCTGTCGCTCGTGATGCAAATCGATACCATTCTGGTTATCGTGGAATTCTTCGAGATATGACTGGAGATTCTGATCCCGAGGTGTTGTCTATGGCGGCGGTTGAATTGGCTCGTTTTGGCGAACGTGTTCCTAAAGAAATTGTTGAGAAAATAAAACTTTTTTTACTTGGAGTTGATGGCATGTCAACACAGGTAACTACTATCCTTTATGCGGTGTCTGCATTGGGGGTGGATGGGATCAGTGTTTATCGTTCACTTACTGAGCATAGCAGCTCTAAAATTCGTACCATTGCTTGGCAGCGTTTTATTAGTTTGAGTGACGGATGGAAAGACAGTTCACTTTGGATGCCTGCCATGCAAGATCGTGACAAGGCAGTACGAAATGCTGTACTCAATGTTTTGCGAGGTCGAACGAATGATTTAACTGAAGCTGAATTGAACAAGCTAGTGAACAACAAATTTTCAGATGTGCGGATTTTCGCCGCCCAATCTTTACTGAATGCAAAACAAGATGCCGTTGATTCTGTTGGATTTGATTTGTTAATTGATGAAGACACGATCGTACGTTCAACCACTATAAGAGCAATGTCCGTTCGGAGAGTCCCTGGGTGGATTAAGATTTTAAGCAGGTCATTGCTAGACGACGATTATGTGATTCAGAGAGCTGCCATGGATGGATTACTAGAGGATAAGGAACAAGGTGTGCCCGCTTTAAAAAAATATGTTACCCAAAACCCACAAAGTCGGATTTCTAATTTAGCACGTAATGAACTTAATAAATTAGGAATTAAATTATGAAAAAAAATCTCTATTTTTTAATTTCATTTTTAATTTTTGTAACTTTTTCTAATGGTCAGACATCTAGTCAATCAAAAGATGGCAGTGTTCGAATTGTTCAACTTTTAAGGCAGGAGAATAGTATTCGCAGATACCCAGATGCTTTGCCTAGCTTACTTAAAATGATGAATGAGCAAACTAATGCACATTTTGATACCGATCCCCTCTATATAAATAGCTTCACTGATGTGCGCTTACTTGAAAATCCAATTCTTTATATTAATTGTGATGAACAACCAAATTTGGAGTTTCCCAAAGAAGAGCAAGATGCTCTTAGGCATTATATGGAGCAGGGAGGATTTGTATATCTAGATGCTGGGATTAAGGCATCCTTTCTCGGTGCAGATCTTGGACATAGTTATGCCGCTTGGGAGGAACGCCCAGAAGTTAAGGAGCTTTTTAATCAAGTCTTTCCAGAGAAAACTTTCATTCCACTTGCCCGCGATCATGATTTATTCAGAACCTTTTTTCGTGGTTTGCCGAAGAATGAAGATTTAAAAATTCAGGCTAATCAAAAACGCTTACCTGAAGCAGTCCTTACGTTTGTAGAAAGAGAAAAGTGGCCACAAGCAACTTATTCTTTTGTCGGAATGAAAGTAAAGGGGAGATTAGCATGTGTCGCATCTCCGATTTGCGCAATGGGATGGGGGCGAGACGAGTTCGGTGCATGGATACCACCTATCTCGTTTCGAATTAGGGAGTCTGCGGAGAATTTTGATCAAAACCTTAAGCTAGCCTCTTTTTCAGGTGGTACCTATGAGGTTACACGTGAAGATGGGTTGAAGGATATTATCTATTCCGAAAATGGACAACGCCCTCTTTGGGTTAAAGAACCTAATGGCAGTTGGAGAATTTTTAAATATTATTCCGGTGAAGAGATTAGCAACTATGCACATGCTTTTTATTCACGACTGGGAATGAATGTTTTTCTTTATGCCTTGCTTCATTAACTCTATACCGGCTTTACTTTTGAATAATGAGCGAACAAAAATTTCCTGATATACCAGAACCAGAAGAATTACCCCGTAAGCGGTTAATTTCATCCGTCACATATTGGTGGATTGGAACATTTGTTTTACTTGGCTTTACTATTGTTTGGTTACCTTCCCAATGTTCGACAAAAAGCATTACTCCCGTAGACCAGAAAAAAAATGACATAAACAGCCTTCCTCAAGCTAATCAAAATAAGGATTTAGAGTTCCGCGAAGACGGGTTGTGGTACAAAATTAATCAAGATGTTCCTTTTAGTGGTGCTGCATTGGATTACCATGAGAATGGGGAAATGAAATCGAGGACCAAAATATTAGATGGTAAAGCGATTGGGTTGATTGAAGAATGGGATCAGAACGGAACGATGAAAGGAGTTCGTTTTAAGGATGAATTCCCCAAGTAACACTGTTTTTTTAATACTCTTTTTATACCCTTTTGCTTTTTTCGGTCAGGTACCAGAAATTCAACCGATTCCGACGGCCGAATTATTAGAAATTAATAAGAAGTATTCTGAGTTAGAACGGGTTGCCTCACTTCGAATTCAAGAAAACCCAAATGATATTTCATCGTTTTCGAATCGTGGAGATGCAAGATTGTTTTTGGGCAAATTTTTGGATTCTCGGAACGATTATGAAAAGATGATTGAATTAAATCCGAAATTGGAAGTTTCTCACTGGAGGTTGGGCATTGCATACTTTTATCTTTCAGATTTTAGCAAGGCTGCTCGTCAATTTGAAATTTATCATCAGTACGATAATGTTGACCGGGAAAATGGAATTTGGCGCTTCATGTCTCAATACAAGGATAAGGGGTTGGAGTATGCTAGGAATGGACTACTCTTGTATACTCAGAATGATCGCCCTCCATACCCTTGGCTCTATGGAATGTTTGCTGGTGATATTAAATCAGGAGAAGTATTTAAAAGAATTAAGAGTAAGGCATTTTCTACTCACTATGAAACACGGGTTCTTTTTCATGCCGATCTTTATGTGGGGATCTTCCTCGAGTTAACCGAAGGTCCTTCTTCTCAAGCTTTATTTCATTTGGCTCGGGCAGCAAGTAATGAGTACGGTCGTAAATCAGGGACTTTTATGTGGCAAGTTGCACGTTTGCACCATGCACGGTTAGCCAAAATTATGAGTAATTTAAAAGAGTAATACTTATTGTTGATTATTTTTGGCTTGAGCATGGAACACAGATGCACAAATAAGTAGCGGAGCAAAAAAGTTCAGGAACGGAATCATCCAAAGTGTAGCTCCCAAGGTTCCATAAAGGGCGAATGATTGAGAGCTTTGCCTGAAATCTTCAGGTAATCTTTGCTCAATAGTGACTTTGTATTCCCTGCCCAAAAGAAAACCATTTAGTCCAATTTGAAGGATTATCCCTAATGGCGGAAGAAACCAACCAATTAAAAATAATGGTGAAGCAATTAGATTAACGAATAAGCTAAGTCCTATTAGGCGCATTGAAATAATTGCAGCAGGAAGCATCTTGGGTGCTGGTCTGAGGATGAGATCGGGGTGATGTTTTTCCTGAATCGCATCGATAATATCGTCAATAAATAAGCCTAGGAAACCGGCATGTATCGAACCGAAGAAAAAGAAGCCCAGTAAAAAAAGAAAAACAGCAATAAAACTTTGCGCTGCTATTCTAATCCATGATCCTTTTTCATAAGAATCGAAATAAGACAGGAGAGAATCAAAAACCCAACCCGCAGCAGATGTTCCAATAATTATTAATATTACAAGGGTGAAAAGAGATAGCATTGATGCCAATATGACTGGTTTCAATAATCGACGATCTCCCAGTTGGCGAAAGGCAAGTAAGTAATGATTGATCATTGTTAAATATGTTGGAATGAATTATGGAATCGGAAGGTATTTTAAGAATATTGCATTTTTCATGTGGACAAAGACAAATGTTCTTCACATAAAATGTAAAGGTGGAACGGATTATAGGGAAATATGGCGGAACATAATTATACAGCAGATAGTATAAAGTCACTTGATTGGAAAGAGCATATACGCCTTCGTCCAGGAATGTATATTGGCAAATTGGGTGATGGTTCTTCTGAGGATGATGGAATCTATGTACTTTTAAAAGAAGTCTTGGATAATTGCATAGACGAATTTGTTATGGGTTTCGGCAAACAAATTGACATTGAATGTGATGGCCAAAATGTAATTGTTCGTGATCATGGACGCGGAATTCCTCTGGAAAAACTTTTGGATTGTTCTTCAAAAATCAATACCGGTGCAAAGTATGATTCCGAAGCTTTTAAAAAATCTGTCGGTTTAAATGGGGTCGGGATTAAAGCAGTCAATGCACTTTCAACAAATTTTGACATTCAATCATTTCGAGAAGGTGAGACCCGAAGAATTGAATATTCCTGCGGGGATCCACTGAGAATTGATAAAAAAAATAAATCGACTTCGGAGGAAAATGGTACGCTGATTACTTTTACTCCTGATTCTGAGATGTTTAAGAAATTTCGGTACAGGAATGAATTTGTCGAGCGTATGATGCGTTATTACAGTTATCTGAACAAAGGCTTAACCATAAAATATAATGGCAAGCGTTTTCGTTCGAAAAATGGATTAAAGGATTTGCTTGAAGAAAACTTGGCAGAGGAACCTCTTTATCCATTTATTCATTTGGAAGGAGATGATATAGAAGTTGCATTTACCCACATCGAGCAGTACGGAGAGGATTATTTTTCTTTTGTTAACGGTCAGCACACAACGCAGGGAGGCACTCACCAAGCTGCGTTTAGGGAAGGCTTGGTTAAGACTATTCGCGAATTTACAAAAAAGAACTTTGATGCACCGGATATTCGTGGAGGGCTCGTTGCTGCTATAAGCGTAAAGGTTCAAGAACCTGTGTTTGAATCACAAACTAAAACTAAGCTGGGCTCCTTGACCATGGCCCCAGATGGAGAAACTGTACGTTCATTTATTGGTAATTTTTTAAAACAAAAGTTAGATAATTATTTGCATCGGCATCCTGAGACTGCAGATGCATTGCAAAGTAAAATTCAGCGAAGTGAACGGGAAAGGAAAGAACTCAAGGGCATACAAAAAATTGCTCGGGAGAGAGCAAAGAAAAGTAAAGTACATAACCGTAAACTCCGAGATTGTCGTATCCACTTAAACAGCAAAAACAAAAATCGGCACAAGAGTACTTTATTTATTACCGAGGGAGATTCTGCAAGCGGATCCATAACCAAAGCGAGGGATGTTCAGTTTCAGGCAGTGTTTAGCTTAAAGGGAAAGCCACTAAACTCTTTTGGTTTAACCCGAAAGGTTGTTTACGAAAATGAGGAGTTTAATTTAGTGCAAGCGGCCCTTGGTATTGAGGAAGACTTGGAAGACCTTTGCTACAATCAAGTAGTCATTGCTACTGATGCTGATGTTGATGGGATGCATATTCGCTTATTGTTAATTACTTTCTTTTTACAATTCTTCCCGGAATTAATTCGCCAAGGTCATCTTTTTGTTCTTCAAACCCCTTTGTTTCGAGTTCGGAATAAGAAAAAAACTTTTTATTGTTACGATGATGCAGAACGAGAAGCTGCAATGAAAACTTTGGGCAAAAATCCTGAGATTACACGATTTAAAGGATTGGGCGAAATTTCTCCTGATGAATTTAAACATTTTATTGCTGATGATATTCGTTTAGACCCAGTTAAAATTGATGCTCATGAGTCTATCAAGGAGATGCTTAAATTTTTCATGGGTAAGAATACTCCAGAACGGCAGCAGTATATTATTAGGAATTTGAGATATGATGTCGACATTGTTGAAGAGGAGCAACAGGTCGATGGGAATAAGGGGAATTTAGCTAAGAAATCACTTCCCTCAGCTGATGTTTTAAACGATGGGGAAGCTGCTTAGCCTTTCAAGGGATTTATTTTAAATGGCAGATCAAATAAATGATTCCGAAGAAGAGAGTGAAGTAGAAAATATTGGTGTCGAACCTTCAGAGGCAAAGAAGGAAGTTGAGGTTCGTCGATTTGATCCAGAGGCTCTTTTAACTGATGAAGGGGGAGAACGAGATGGGGATGATGCCATTTATGTGGATGATATGTACGGTGATTGGTTCCTTGATTATGCATCGTATGTTATTTTAGAAAGAGCCGTTCCGCATGCTGATGATGGGCTTAAACCTGTACAGCGTAGGATTTTACATTCGATGCGAGAATTGGAGGATGGACGGTACAATAAAGTGGCTAATGTAATTGGAAATACAATGAAGTATCACCCCCATGGGGATACTTCAATTGGCGATGCAATGATCCAACTTGGTCAAAAGGATCTATTGATTGACATGCAAGGCAATTGGGGGAATTTATTGACAGGAGACTCGGCTGCCGCTCCAAGATACATTGAAGCTCGTTTAACCCCCTTTGCATTGGAGGTAATTTTTAGCCCGAAGGTAACAGTTTGGGCATCTTCCTATGATGGGCGAAATAAAGAACCGGTTACATTTCCAGTTAAATTTCCAATATTGCTTGCACAAGGAGCTGAAGGTATTGCAGTTGGACTGTCCACAAAACTTCTTCCTCATAATTTTAATGAAATTCTTGATGCATTAATTGATGCACTGCGAAAGAATCCAATTAATTTACTTCCTGATTTTCCACAAGGTGGTATTGCTGATTGTACGGATTATAATGGAGGGGCAAGAGGTGGGCGTGTTCGAGTGCGGGCAAGAATAGAGAAGTTAAAAAAACATTTGCTTAAAATTACGGAAATTCCTTTTGGAACGACCACAACCAGTTTGATTGATTCAATTCTTTCTGCAAATGATAAAAGTAAAATCAAAATTTCCAAGATCGAAGATAATACAGCTGAATTTGTTGAAATATTGATTCATCTTCCATCTACTGTTTCAGCAGAGGACTTGCTGCCTGCACTATATGCTTTTACAGATTGCGAGGTAAGTTTAGCTCCCAATGCCTGTGTTATTCAAAATAATCAACCGCAATTCATTTCGGTTAATGACCTTATTAAGTCAGCAGCGGAATTGACTCGTGATCTTTTGCAAAAAGAGCTGCAAATTAAGCTTAGTGAGTTACAGGAAAAGTGGCACTTTGCATCCCTAGAGAAAATATTTATTGAAAAGCGTATTTATAGGGATATTGAAAAAGAAGAAACTTGGGAAGGAGTAATTGCTGCGGTTGATAAAGGATTAAAACCATATGTTAAATTGTTTCATCGCGAAATTATTCAAGATGATATTTTGAGGTTACTAGAAATAAAGATTAAAAGGATCTCAAAGTATGATTCTTTTCGTGCTGATGAGTTAATTAAGGGATTCGAGGAAGATATTGAAGAGGTCAAGGGGTACCTCAACCAGATTACCAAGTACACAGTTCGATATTTTAAGGAATTAATGAAGAACTATGGCAAGGGCCG
>CBFHYW010000023.1:0-18022 GCA_965660135.1 Opitutales bacterium | reverse complement strand
CTATGGGGGCAGCACCCGGCGGCCCGCCCATGCCCGGCCCAGCTGGCTCACCTCCTATTGGTGCACCTGGCGGTGCTGGACCTGCAAAAGCTGGAGCAGAAAAGAAAAAACGTCCCAGTATTCTCTTTCTAATCCTTGATTTTCTAGTATTTGGAGGTTCCGTTGCAGGGATGGTTCTGGTATTCATTTCTAACTAAATCACAATTAAGAAACAATAAACTACAAATAATGAGCGAACTCGTTAATTTAAACAAAGAAAGCTTCGAAAAAGTTACCGCTACGAAAGATAAAACACTTATCATCGACTTTTGGGCTCCTTGGTGCGGCCCATGCAAAGCACTCACACCGGTGCTTGAAGAGCTTTCATCCGAAATGAGTGATTCCGTTGAAGTATACAAAGTCAATGTTGATGATAACACTGACTTAGCTCAGGAGCACGGTGTTCAATCAATACCTACACTTCTGGTTTATAAAAATGGGTCCCTTTCGGAAACAATTATTGGTTTAAAAACTAAGGACGAGCTCGTCGATATTGTTAATTCCTAAAGCCTTTGGTTTTAATTAGTTTCGGGCAATTGCCCAGGTTACAATTACCCCATACAAAAGTACATATAATGATGTACCTGCTAATATAGTGCCATAATCTTTTTTATTTTCAGCTATTATTAACCTGCGAACTAATAATAGCCCGAGCGGAAATAGAACGAATAAAATTCTTAATCTACTGTCAAAAAGAGGGCATAGAAAACAGGGAATAAAAAAACCAAAAAAGAAGAACCCTAGGGCGAATTTATCTCCAAATAATACGACTAGGGTATTTTTGCCTACCTCCTGGTCAGTCTTTCGATCACGATAGTTATTTACTACCAATAGATTATTGATGACGAAACCAGTGCTCAGTGCAACCATCCATTTGGGCTCCCACTCCTGCCCGGATTCAGCCACTAAAACATAATGAGTAATGCAAACCGCAACCAGTCCAAAAAATAAAATTACAAAAACATCCCCTAACCCATTATAAGCAAATGGGAAAGGCCCCCCGGTGTAGCAGACCGCACAAAAGACGCTGGCAATCCCCACGATAACAAGAAAACGACTGGCCCCAGCTTTCTCCATCAATATAAGGCCTAGTACAAAAGCAAAAATGAGGATCAAATAGCATGCATTTCGTAAATGTATCCCCTTAATCAGACCGGATTCTGCAAGTCTAGTTGGTCCGAGCGTTCTTTTTTCGTCCGCACCTTTGAGAAAATCAAAATAATCATTGGCAAAATTAGTCGCAATTTGTACCAAAATCGAAAACATAAAGCACAGACAGATTAAATCAATTCTTACTGATCCGATCTGGTCAAAAGCTAAAGAAACTCCGACCGAAACTGGTATTATTGAGGCAACTAATGTTTTAGGGCGAGTAGCAAGCACCCAATACCCAATCGTATTTCTCACTAATTTCGAGTCCTTAACGAGTTATCGCCATAGGAAACCTGAAGTGAGTTCTATACCTGTGGGCAACTCTTCGAAAACCGTCCTCTCCCTTTGATGGGTCTGGCGTTTTGTATGGCCACTGAATATCGATTTGCAAGGCAAGGAAACCGTTACTCGGATGATGCCTGTGTCTATGTTCAAGAGGATATTGAGAGCATTTAATCAAGAAATATCTGTCACCTTCTGGGATCCAACGGGCAGACCAAGGAAATTCCGTTTCATCTCCCGTTCCTTTTATCCCTTCTAATGAAAGAGGTTCGCTTCCATTTAACAAATTAAACGACATGCTTCTGTCATCCGATTCACTGTTCCATGATTCCTGCATCTTTCCTTCATTTGGTGCCTGCGGATCATTCATCATATCCTTATCGTATTCTATAACTTGCTCAAATTCGACACGGTGACCTTCTTTGGGGGCCACTAAAAGAATACTCCATCGATTATCTCCCAAATCCTCGGGTGAAAATGAAGAAATTCCTCTTATTCTTTTTGTGCCTCGCTCAACCAGAGTGAAACCCATTCTTTCAAGTTCGACCTGAACTGCATCAACCATTCCATAGGCAATATTCTGTTCCCTTACCTTACCTACTCCTTCAACACCCCAAGGTAAAAAACCGAGTAACCCTCCGATTAGAAACCCAAAGACCGCAAGTGCAATAACAACTTCTAACAGAGTGAACCCTTTATTCTTTGATGATAAATTTTGTGCAGTACTCATTTCAGAAGTTATCTTATTCAAAATCTTCCAATTCCAACACAGCAAAGCCTCCATATCGCCGCATGAGAATACCTGCAATTGAACTTGGGTTATCAAAACGAAGAAGTTCAGCATCTCTCGTTGGAATTGGCGAACCGACACCTATAACCAAACGGGGCGGAACCTGTGTTGCACCATCAGCAGAATCAGGAAAAACGAGATTGCCCACTTGATCAAAAGCAAGGTAGCGAAAATTAGAATCTCCATTTTTCTCACGTGCCCCCTTAAATGAGTCCTTTAATTTAAAATCATCAGTGTCACTCCAAACAGAATAAGCATCACTTCTCCAACCATCTCCCGTCTTAGCCTTACTTTCATTTTCGGGGACAAAATAAACACCATCGGTTAGGTACCGCCCCTCTCCCATTACCAACCACTTAACTTCACCATTCGTGGCGCATGTATCCTTCACGACCAATTCAAGATACCTGTGATATTTGTCTATATCTGACTCTACATCATTGATAATTAACCGAGTTTCGCTGCCAGATAATGCCGCACGAGAGCGTGCCTGTTGAACCAATCCGAGAAGCTCTCTTTGGGCTGCACCAAGTTCAGCTCCTCCGCCACCCAATAAAGAAAACCCAACCATTCCCATCATTAAACCCATAACTGCTAACACAATCAGCAATTCCAACAGGGTAAACCCTGAGGATTTAATTGAAGTTGCTGAGGGGGTTACATTCAAGGATGCCTATCTATTCTTCTACAATGTACTTAGCGATATCCCAAGAGAATACATTTTCTGACTCTTCGTTTTCAAATTCATCATCACCTTTTGAGTTAAAGAGAGAGTAAACTCCGACCTTTTCACGAATCACTGAAAGTTTTTCTTTCGCATTATCAACATCAGCAGGGTCGTAGTCTTGCTTTAAGGCAGTAACAATTTCATCAACTGCACTGCTGTCTAATTTGATTAATCCATCACCATCCAAATCAACCACAATTCTAATATTTTGACCTTCCCAGGCATCCGCTAAATAGTTCTTGGAATTAAATTCATCTTCGGAAAATGAATGGAACTCACGCCCCTTCTTATTTTGATCCCTAAGCTCATCATCTAATGGTTCCCATACAGAAGTTTCCGGGAGCCATTTCATTCCTTTAAGAGATGCAATAAAAGAATCATGGTTCATATCCTCAGATAAATTGGTTGGTATGCCCTCACCTTCCTCCAATAAAAACGGTGGGAAATATTTATAAAATTCTTTGTATTGATAAAGTTGAGTAACCCATGAACGATAAATGGCCTGCGATTTCTTTACTTTGGAACTGCTGAGTAAATTAAATACCTTGGGTCCAACCATTCCCATCAAAATTCCAATAACAGCAATAACCACCAATAATTCGATAAGGGTAAACCCTCGTGATTTAGAATTTGTTTTTTTCATATACAACTTTTTTCTGTTTACCATTTCCCTGGTTCTGAAGATGGAATATTATCCTCATCAATTAATTCTTTTACTGGGGTCTCAGTTAATTCAGCCCTAAATTCTGAAGCTTTCCCGTCAGCTCCTTTGGAAAAGAGTAAATATCCCTTATGCCCGTCCGCTCGCGGGTATTCATAAACGTACGGCTCAAGCCATGGATCCATTAGGAAAGCCTCGATGATAGAATCGCCACTCCATTGCTCTTCGCTCAAAGAAACAATTTCATTCCTCTGCCCATCTTGTTTGCCTAATGTTACTGAGTCTCCAGGAAGAAAGGTTTTCCTACGATCGCTCGGATCCAATAATACTCCCTCCTGATCCACCAAACCAGCTAAAGTATTTAAAAGAAAAGCACTACGTGCAATTTCGTCCTCTGCATCAGGAATATATCGGGTATCAGGGTAATTACCCATTTCACTTTTGTATTGGTCAAGGGCCAAAGAAAGAGCTTCTATTTGACTTTTTGCCTGCTTTTCTTCCTGAGCACTCAAAAGATAACTTCCCCCAGTGAATGTAATTCCAGCAAGAATGCCAATAATGACAATTACAACTAATAATTCAACTAGGGTAAATCCTTCTTTCTTAAAACTGTTTTCTTTCATCGGGCAAAATATAACATAGTAGTCCTAAAACTTACGAATTTTGTCAACCTATCGTTATTCCCACGAACCATGGTTTTTTATTAAATTAGTTAGGCAAACCCATTTTCTGACGAAAATACTTTAGCTCAGGAAAGCCCAAAAGGGCTAACGAAAGAGCATAGATTAAAACCCCCAAGGGTATATAAGTTAGCAACTCAAGCACGCTATGTAATTTGTTTTCAGCAAAATATTGCTGATCTTTAAAAAACCAAAGAAGTCCAAACATAACCAAAGATGCAATTGATATGCTAAAAACATATAAAGAATCGGGTCGGAAAATAAATTTTATGTCAAAACCTTTAAATTTGGCAGCCAGAAAAATCGTTTGAAAAAATGCTGCCCCCACATTAGCCCATGCAAGGCCTAACATTCCATACTCCTGCATAAGGATAATACTTAAAACTAAATTTATCAAAAAGCTCAAAACTGCTGCTTTCAAGGGAGAGTTCATATCTTTTTGTGAATGAAAAGCTTTAACAAAATATGCCGCTATTGCGTAAAATGGTAATGCAAAACAGGAAATAATCAACACACTCGATGCAATATCCACCTCGCCCCCACCAAACTCTCCCCATTGAAAAAGAACACTTAGTATTGTGTCAGAAAGTAGTGCTAAGCCGATTGCGGCAGGCAGAATAATTCCCAGTGTTAACCGAAAGCCGCGAGCAAAACAATTATCGTACCTTTCACCTTCCCCAGAAATAAATGCCCTAGATAATTCAGGAAAAAACACTGTGGATATAGAAATCGCAAATACTCCAAGGGGTAACTCTATCAATCTAGCAGATAGAAATAAATAGGATAAAGCACCATCGCTATCTAAGGAGTAAGCCAAAAATCGTGATACCATTACATTGATTTGACTAACCGCAGCCCCAAATGCGCCAACAAAAAATAGGGTTTTAATTTTTTCCAAGCCCTCAGATGATGCTAAGTCAAACTTCCAACGCCACGAAAAATTTCTCCTAAGTTGAATCCATGGGATGATGGTTTGTAAAACCCCACCTAATAAAACAGCAAAACAAAGACCTGTGACTAAATCCATCCCCCTCCATGAAAGACCAAAATAAAGAAATACGAGAACTCCAATCATCGATAGATTGAGGATAATAGGAGAAAATGCGCCGGCAAAAAACTTGCGATGCGTGTTTAATGTCCCAACTACGATCGCAGAAATACAAATAAAAAACACATAGGGAAAAATTATTGAATTTAAATAAAGGCCATTTATCCACTTTTGACTCGAAATCCATTGGTTATCTGATGCCATCCAAGAAACGAGGCAAACGCTCAAAGATAGAGCTAAAAGAAATACAAATAAACGTGAGATCACTTGGTTAAGGACTCGATGTGCCATCTCCAACGATTGATTCTTTTCTATTTCAGAGTAAACTGGGATATAAGCGGAGGTTAAAGTACCCTCCCCCAACATCCTCCTGAAAAGATTGGGTATCGTGAATGCTAAAATAAAAGCATCCCCTATCGCAGATACTCCAAAGCAGGTGAAAAATAAAACATCACGAGCCAACCCTAGAAACCGGGAAACAATGGTCAGTCCACTTACCAGTGAAATATTACCTACAAGGTGACTCATCGTAAGGAGAAATCCTTGATTCAGGCAATTGGTTTTGTCTGCATAAAAACTCCGACAAGATCAACTATCTGTACATTCAGATAAAAGATGCTTTGCTTCCTCCTCCGGATCTTCATGGCCCTGATCTTGAGCAACGGTAATTGTTTGATTTAAAATTTCGCGAGCCTCAGTTTTTTGTCCAGATGCGATCAGTGACTTCCCTAAAAAAAGCAAAGCCATCATCCAATCTTTCCTTTCATCCAGGCAAATCTTTAAATGATGTATTGCATTTGGGTAATCAGCCTCTTCGTGATAAGCTTGAGCCAAACTAAAGCGAAACAATATATTGCCTGGGCTTTTATCCAGTTTTTCTTGGTAAAGAGATATTCGCTCAGACATGCTGGAGTCGAAAAGTTTAAGAAATTTTCAAACAAACAGCGGTTGAATTATCAGTCCCACCATTCTGATTGGCTAAATCAATAATAGCGTGAACGAATGCCTCTGGCTCCATCGATGAAATCATCTTCTCAATCTCCTCGAGATCAACCATATTTGTAACACCATCCGAACAAACGAGGATTGAACTCCCAGGCAAAAGATCAATATCTCCAATATCCACTTCAAAATCAATATCTTGGCCCATGCAGCGAGTAAGCGTATGCATGTAATGCTCAGGCATATCAATCGCGGCTTCAGGGCCATGCTTGTCAATTAACTCATCCCCCAAGGTATGACACTTGGACACTTTTCTTAGCCCGTTCCCGTCTTTTAAGTAAATCGAAGAATCACCAACATGTACAAACACAAGCTTTTCTCCAACCCGACGCAATCCAGAAAAAGTACATCCTATTCCATTTTCCCCGCCAACAATAGAACCACAGGTTATAATATTTTGATGTATAGAATGAGCAATTCGACGCAATTCATCATCCGTAGCATGATCTGTTGAGCTTTGAATATATGAACCGTAAAACTGAACAGCGAGCCTGCTAGCTAAAGCACCAAAAGGTAGTCCTCCAACTCCGTCTGCTACTGCATAGATTCCTTTTTCATCATCCACCAAAAAAGAATCTTCGTTTTTCTCACGAACGAAACCAACATCGGAATGACCATAGGAACTTATAAACATATGATTAGGCAAATTATAATAGCAGTTGATCTTTCGATAGCAACTAGGACAGAATGTCAATTTTCAAAAAATAAATTGGAAATTTCAAGAAAGTTTTACCCCTTTTCGTCAAAGATCCGGAATTAGGTCGCTTAAAGTTATAATTTCATGCTCTTTCTTCGGGAATTCTCGAATAAAATCCCTCCCATAGCCCTTTTTTAAAATTCTTGAATCTAAAATAACTAATTCTCCGACATCGGTCCGCGATCTTATAAGTCGACCGATTCCTTGCCTAAACCGAATTACTGCAGATGGCAAAGTAAGCTCCATAAATGAACTCTTACCTTCTTTACCCAAAACCTCTGCCTTTGCCTCCAAAACAGGGTGACTTGGATTTTCAAATGGCAGACGAGTGATTATAACCTGAGATAAACAAGGACCCTTGGCATCAAATCCCTTCCAAAAGCTTTCTGCGCCTAAAAGTAGCACATCCCCTTCCTCCAACATTTTGTCCCTTAGTTCTGACCGGGACATACCCTCCCCCTGTGCATAAACGGAACGTCCAAGCTTTTTCCATCGAGCCCGCAAGTTATGGTAACAATGTTTGAGGTCAGAGTAATTCGTAAACAGAACCAAAGTTCCACCCTCAATACTTGATGCACAGGCATGAAGAACTTCAACCAAATAATCGAGATAAGGCAAACGATTACTGGACATCGGATCTGGGCAATCTGCCAGAACTCGTATTTGTAAATTTGACTCATAATCAAAGGGGGAATCCACAATGCCTTCTTCTGCACCCTCAACTCCAATAGTAGATCGAAATGATTGAGCATTCCCTTTCCTAGTCAATGTGGCACTTGTCATCAGCACCGGTACATCACGGGAGAAAAGTTGCCCCTGTAAAACCTGGGCAATTTCCAAAGGAGCACTACGCAAATGAATAATTTGGTTTTGCTTCCCAGTTCTTTCAATCCAATAAACAGAATTTTCATCCTTCAATTCAAGCACTTCAGATAATCCATTTAAATATCCCTGCATCCGCCTGGCATGATCTTTCAATTCGACCTTTAAGGACTCATCTTCTGTTAACTCGCCCAACTCGACCAAGCAACGACACAACCGGCTCAAGGGAGGGAAAATTTCCATAGGCAAAAGACCTTTTTCCAACAAGCGAATTCGATCTTTCTTCCCAAGGGTTTGAACATGGAGATACTGAAAGAAATCTGATGCAGCCAGTTCTGCATTTTCAACTGACTCAAAATCAATTGACCTACCAACTCGGCTAATCAAACCCTTCCTTTTTTTGGAATTATAAATCCTGCGAATATTCATCTCTAAAGCCCATGAACTAATCGCAAGACCTAGGTGGTCGCCCGCGACCTCAGGAATTTCATGTGCTTCGTCAAAAATTACAAAGTCATTCGAAAACATCACTCCGCCTTTATCATCCGGAGGTCCAAAACCGGCACCCATCAAAGAAAATAGAAGGCTGTGATTCACAATTATTAAATCAGATTCCTCAACCTCCGAACGGGCCCTTCGGTAAAAGCAACTTTCTGGCTTACATCTTTTTGATGAGCATAGTGAGGAATCGGCACTGACTGCATCCCAGACCGCTCCCATGGGTAAGGGCGAAAGCTCTTGCCTAATTCCCTCTTTTGCCTCGCTGCCTGCCCATTTCGCAATTCTCTCCAATTCCTGACGCTGACGACCTTCAAATAATTCGCCCTGTCCATTCAATGCTCGGTGCAGACGGGTCGTGCATAAATAATTCGCCCGCCCAACAAGCAGTGCACACCCAAAATCCTTAAAGTTTTTTAACTCAGGGACTTCCTCAAACAATGATCGAAGTGCTGGAATATCTTTATCCAAGAGTTGCTCCTGCAAACTAATGGTATTCGTTGCTACAACACAGGGTCTTTTCCTCGAAACTGAAAACAGAACGGAAGGAACAAGATAAGCCAAGCTTTTCCCAACTCCAGTCCCTGCTTCAAATAATAAATGCTGCTCATTCAAAAGGGAGCGGCTAACTGCTTTAGCCATCTCAAACTGTTCGGATCTGTGTTCAAAATTTTGGGTTTCCTCCAACCACCCCCCTTCTCGGAAAATTGAATGAACCACAGAACTTAAATCAAATTCCTCTTCCTCTCCCGCACCATCCGCGAACCGAATCATCTGGATCTAGAGAAATAAAATCTTAAACATTTCAAACCGGACGAACAAAAGGATTTACCTGTCGCTCATGTCCCACTGTGGTATTCGGGCCATGCCCGGGATAAATCGTAGTATCTTCGGGCAGCGTGTAGACCTTGGTTTGTATAGAATGTTCAAGTGTTTCAAAATTTCCACCGGGAAGATCAGCACGGCCAATACTTTCGGCAAAAATTACATCCCCCACAAAACATGCTTTCTCATCTTTAACCCAAAAAATAATATTTCCCGGACAATGCCCTGGGCAGTGAAATACTTTTACCTTCCGTCCCAGTAAATTTAGCACATCTCCATCTTCGACCCACTTTGTAATGCTAACTGGCTCAAAATTCATTCCTGGCATGGCAAAGGTCGACATTACGCTTGGTTGCTCAAAGAGCATCTTATCATCATGATGCCCCACAACAGTAATGTTGCTATCCACAATATCCGCAGCACCTGCCATATGATCCCAATGACCATGAGTTAACCAAATTTCCTTCAATGAAAGTGATTCCCTCTCAAGAAATGGCAATACTGCATCATTACAGTCAGGCGGAGCATCTATTAATATTGCCTCTTTTCCACCCGCATCCCAAATCAGGTAGGCATTTGTACCAATTGGTCCCAACTCCATTTTCTCAATTCGCAAAGAATCCATCACCCAACACAACCCGAAGCGGACAATGATTCCAAGCAAATTGAATCTAAAAGAGTAACAAAATAAGGATTCAGAACTGTTTAACAAAAAAATTAATATGAATGATCAATACGAATACTATGTCGCCCAGATTAAATATATAAAAATCCCTGAATAAAAGGCGTTTAAAAATTTGCCGGTATCCAATTTCGTTTCCTATCGGTTAAAATCTATCCAAAATGCAATTCTAGGAACACGAGCGATCTTAAACAGAGCCAGATCAAGTATGCTATTGCCGGGCAAAAATAGATTTATCAGTAAGAGTAAAATTCTCCTAGTCTACACATTATTACAAGCTTGAATAAAAAAGCATGCAACCAACCGCTTTTCATTAAAAAACAAGTAGACGAAAATTCTTTTTAAGGATACAAGGAATCGATGAAAAGTTCCTACGAATTAGCAATGGAAAGAATGGGAGGTGGAGATAACTCCCCTCTTTCTGATAAACAAAAAGAATTGATCGCTGAGATAGATTCAAAATTCAAAGCCAAAATTGCCGAGCGAAAAATCTTTCTTGAAAAAGGAATTTCAGATGCTCTGCAAAAAAACAATACAGAGGAAGTCGACATGCTCCGCAAACAGGTCGCACAAGAAATAGGGTCTCTAGAGAGCAAAGCTGAACGGGAAAAAGAAAAAATTCACGAGGCTAACTAGCACGCTCGCACCGGATATATTTCGGATAAGCAAAAATCAGTCAGGCTGCTTTTGCCTTTCGGTAGGAAAGAATGTAAAGCATACACAAAGGAACCCCGTAGTCACCCCATCGTTCTATCCATTCGAAAATATTTACCACCCCCATACCAGCTACTGTATCTGCAGGCACATAGAGAAACTCGGTAAACAGCTTCCAGCCAAGTGCAATAAAAATAAGGGGGCGAAGTGGGGCGAGGAAGACTACCACACCTAGGGCAAATTCCGCGTATCCGACATTTGTAATAAAAGCTACATCGGCATTCACTCCAATTGACTGCCAATGATCAATCAGCATCTTCTTTTCCACTGCAAATCCAAAACCAGCATGTCCGATTAGAAGAAGAGCCAAGCATGTTTTAAGTAAAAAGAATAAGGTATCAATCATCGAATCCTTAATCTCAGGCTCCTTGTAACTAGAAAATAAATCTTTATGGGTTATGGCAAAGCTCCCACCCATCAACAAAAGCAAAAAGGGAGGAAACCAATTACCCGCCCTTTCCCAAAACTCCCAGGTTTGCATTTTTGCCACATGCATGGAGTCCGTAGCCAAGCGAACCATCCACTCCCCATCAATCAGAACTTTTTCCAAGTTCCCGGCAAGAGGACGTAAGATCGCAGTCCACAAGGCCCATAAAAACATCCATACCAAAATTGTACGATTTGGTTTCCAAAGCAAAATAACCGCCATTAAAATATCGAATGCACCAATCATAGGCTGCAATTTCCAAGCGACCTCAGGCTCAATTCCCTGTGAAGCAAAGAATGGAAGCCAACCCGCCTTGGTAATAAGGCCCCACGTTCCGTGCCCAATAAAACACAAGGCTGCAGTTACACGAAGAGTCCAGTGCAACTGGGTTTGTAAGGTCCGCTTATCGCCAGAATGGGCACTGAATAATCCATGAAAAAGGTATTCTTGTGGTTTCATCATCGTTTTATTTAAATGGATAATAATTTTTAAGTAAAGAGTATACATGAAAGGAAGTTGACTCAGAAAATTGATCATACTTTAGTCAAACCATGCTTATTTTCCAATACGCCCTACCGTGTCGGCGATTTATTCTTGGGTCCCTTTTTTTCATTATTTCACACTTTTCCTATGCTCAACTTGAAGAGGGAAATTGTGAAAAGCTAAAAAACTTTGGTAAATTTTATGAAAATCCGGAAGGTGACATTTTGCAAAGTGCAAAGCTTTTCCTTTCGTACCAGCACCAAGTGGGTGCTATTGATGGCACTGATAATTCAGGTAAAGATTTTAAGGACGACTTTGAAGAAGTGCGCAGGTTTTGGATGGGACTGTCCGGAAAATTTGGAACCTATTGGAAATTTAAAGTGGTAAGCCAATTATCCAATGACCGACACAACTACCCGGACAGCCAGGGAGGATCTTACAGGCAATGGGGACACGAAACTTTCCGATCTGCCAATATCACCTTTGATGCAGATAGTTTTTGGGACATTAAAAGCGTGGACTCGATGGAAATTGGTTATGGTCGAAGAAGTGGGCGAATGGCTGACGAATGGCAGCGCTCGTCAACCTCAATCAACTGTCTAGAACGTTCATCATTCGCCAACAAACTTTGGCTTTACGACAAGGAAAAAGGGAACCCCATGGCCGCATGGATCAAATGGAAAACAGGCAAACATTCATTTGATACCGCAGTGTTTTCAGGGACTTACGATGATTACATTGGTGGATGGAGCGACAGCAAAGTTTATTATGCTTCATGGCTGGGAGATTATTCTGAAATGAGCTCCTATGAATTGCACGAATACTGGCTTTCTTATTATAAGCAGGACGGAGGCATCGATCAGGACCGCTTGGCTGGAGGTAACGAGTGGGCACTCTCTTTTGTAAATCGACTGGGGGGCGAATCTTGGGCACTTCACTCGACTCTGGGGTTTGGTGAGAATGGTACTCAATCAAAAATCGAACGGGCGGGTAGCTTCGGTGGTGGTGTACTCATGCCTATGTACTGGATAAAAAAAGATAAATTAAAATTAGTTGCTCGTTACCTTTACCAACAATCCAATCAAGTTGAAGGTCTAAAATTAAATAGTAGATATGGCCCTCTTGCTGATACCCGCGACACCTCGATCGATTTGAACAACGGGAGAGGAGATAAACACCATGGCCTTTATCTCGGGCTCAATTATTATCTTTGCGGAGAGAATCTCAAACTTGTTAGCGGTATACAACATGACGACTTGAGCTCAAATGGATCGACTCAGTACCGCGGATGGAGCATTGGCTCGAGCTTCCGCATTTGGTTCTAAAATCACATGAGCATCTGCTTATTTAAATGGTGAGAAGGGAAGACTCATCCACATAAAAAATAAATCAACTCTGAGTTACCCGTACGATTCTAATCGAAATAAGGTTAAAACGAGGCACAAAACTGTCGATTAACCCCTAGGTCTGAACCTGTTCCCCACCGGTCCTCCTGCCCCTAAATTTCAACTCTTTATTCGATGAATTATAAACTGTTTTATTTTTTGTAATGGTTATTCTTTTATAAGCTGAGTATAATCAGAAATGAAATCTCATGAAGTTTTAAAACAGTCCGTTGAAGATATGGGCGTAAAAACCATTGCCTCGGACTTAGGGGTATCCCCTTCCCTACTCTACAAATGGTGCCAACCAGGTGATGAACCTACCGATAGCGGTGCCACCAATCCACTTGATCGACTGGCCAGAATATTCGAGGCCACTGGCGATGAACAAATAATTTCCTGGCTTTGCCAAAAAGCGGACGGTTTCTACTATCCCAACCCCAGTGCGGATAAAAACCCAAATAAGGATCTCTTCGCACATACACAAAAATTAGTCCGCGAATTTTCTGATCTTCTTCAAGTAGTCTCGGAAAGCAACCGAGATGACAGCAAGATTTGCGAAAAGGACAGTTTGAAAATCCGAAAAGAGTGGGAAGAACTCAAAGGGGTTGGTGAATCATTTGTTCATGCTTGCGAAAAAGGTTTCTTCCTCGAAAAATAATTCGCTCACACCTTCCCCTCAATAAGCGAATAGATCGGTGGGGTAAATTTTAAACAAGGTTGCAGGAGACACGTTTTATTTGTAAAATAAAACTTTTGTACAAATCAGCATTTTTAAAATTATGTCCACTGTATCCAACATCATATATACTAAGACTGACGAGGCACCCGCACTCGCCACTTACTCACTCCTTCCCATCCTTCGGGCATTCACATCCACATCCGGAGTTAACTTCGAATCCAAAGATATTTCTCTTGCGGGCCGTATTCTCGCCCATTTCCCTGATTCCCTTTCGGAAGATCAACAAATCCCGGACGCTCTTTCTGAACTCGGAGAACTCGCCACCCAACCGGAAGCGAATATCATTAAGCTTCCTAATATTAGTGCCTCCATTCCACAGCTCAAGGAAGCAGTAAAGGAACTCCAAGACAAAGGGTTACCAGTCCCCAATTTCCCCGATGCTCCACAAACTGAAGAAGAAAAATTAATCCGGGCAACCTACGCAAAAGTTCTGGGCTCTGCGGTCAATCCAGTACTCCGTGAAGGAAACTCTGATCGTCGGGTAGCTAAGCCCGTTAAGGAATACGCTCAGAAAAACCCCCACTCTATGGGCGAATGGAAAACGGACTCCCAGTCCCATGTCGCACACATGAAATCCGGCGATTTCTATGGCAGCGAACAATCCACAATCATAGACCATGATCGTCCGGTCACCATTGAGTTTCTAGATACAGATGGTAATAAAAAGATACTCAAAAACAACTTACCATTACTTCAAGGTGAAGTAATTGATGCATCCGTGATGAGCCGTGCTTCCCTCCGCTCCTTCCTCGCTGAGCAGTTGGATGAAGCAGTCGAGCAAAATGTGCTATTTTCACTACATATGAAAGCCACGATGATGAAGGTCTCTGACCCCATTATATTTGGGCATTGTGTGCAAGCATACCTTGGGAATCTGCTGGATGAATACGGACAAACCATGAAGGATGCAGGTTTCAACCCTAATAACGGACTCTCGGATTTTTACCGTATTCTCGAGTCCTTGGATGCCGAAAAGAAGAAAAGCATTCAAGCTTGCCTTGATCAAATCATCCAAAAACGTCCTCCACTAGCAATGGTTAACTCCGATAAAGGAATCACCAATCTTCATGTGCCAAGTGATGTGATTATTGATGCTTCCATGCCCGCAATGATTCGTACATCTGGGCAGATGTGGGGACCTGATGGCAATCCGATGGACACCAAAGCAGTAATCCCCGACCGCAATTACGCAGGGGTATATCAGGCAACCATTGATTTCTGTAGAGAAAACGGAGCGTTTGACGTAACCACCATGGGAAATGTTGCAAATGTTGGACTAATGGCCAAAAAGGCGGAGGAATATGGATCTCATGACAAAACCTTTGAAATCGAAAAACCAGGCACCGTACGAGTAGTGGGCGAAACAGGAAATGTTCTACTTTCGCATGAAGTTCAAACCGGAGATATCTGGCGTATGTGCCAGACTAAAAAAGTATCAATTATTGACTGGGTAAAACTCGCAGTAAATCGAGCCCGCCTCAGTGGCAATATGGTTATTTTCTGGCTCGACGAAAATCGTCCGCACGATGCCAACCTGATCAAGTATGTAAATGCAAAATTGACCACTCTGGACATCGAGGGACTAGATATTCAAATTCTCGCCCCTATTGAAGCAACCAAACTATCCTGCCAAAGATGCAAAGATGGGCTCAATACTATTTCTGCTACCGGGAATGTTTTACGGGACTACCTAACCGATCTATTCCCCATCCTTGAACTTGGAACCAGTGCCAAGATGCTCTCCATTGTCCCCCTTCTTGCTGGTGGCGGATTATTTGAAACTGGAGCCGGTGGCTCCGCCCCCAAACATGTCCAGCAATTTGTTGAAGAAGGTCACCTGCGCTGGGACTCGCTCGGTGAATTTCTTGCCATTGGCGTATCTCTTGAGGATGTGGCCGAAAAGAAAGGCAATAACAAAGCAAAAGTACTTGCAGATTGTCTCAACCGGGGAATCGGAAAATTTCTCGACGAAAATAAATCACCCTCGCGCAAGGTAAATGAACTCGATAACCGGGGTAGTCATTTCTACCTTTCACTCTACTGGGCTGAAGCTCTATCCGAACAGGATGGTGACTCTGAACTTCAGAAAATTTTCACCCCCCTCGCTCAAACACTTCGATCCAACGAAGAAAAAATTGTTAATGAACTAAACGAGGCACAAGGTTCACAAGTTGATCTTGGTGGTTACTACTTACCGGATGAAGACAAAGCATCTGCGGCAATGCGACCAAGTGAGACTTTCAATAAAGCACTGGCGACCATTGGGTAGTAAAAATTCAACTATTCCAGACTTTAAATATTCGGACACGGATGGGAAGCATTCCGCTCTCACAAGCGGTTTTTAATTCTAATTCCTGGACTCGTTTTTTGAGCCCGCACCCAAGTTTTGATTATTTCTTCTCCACCACGTCAGATTCCATATCTTACTTCCCCAACAACAACTCGAGTGCCTCAATGCGCCTTGCCATTTCAATTGAGTCCCTGGACAGATTAACCTTCCCTGAGAAAATTTGCCCAAGGTAGGAGGGCCATAAATCCACAAACCTTCGATATCATGCTGAGAATCCCAGCAGAAAAATAAACGAGAAACAGAGGGCAGGAATAACCTACTTTACACATTTAAAAATTACCTTATTTGAAATCATGTATAGATAGTAGTTAAGACACTCCTGAGTTGAAAGTTCTATCTACAGAACCAGCCCGAATGACCCCATACGCTCTGTGTAAATAGAACAATTTTGGAGAAAATTCATGACCTTACCAAAGACTGCAAGATTGAAACTTTACTTATTAAAGGATGAATTTTCCAGTACTGGATCTTTCCTCAGTTTCAGGATGACCAATGCCCATTACAGACTGATTCGCCCCCCCCACCTATTTACAAAGGAAACCGCGGAATGACTCAGCGAACTTTACAGCAATGACACAACCTAGGATATAATAATCCGTATTCTACAAGTTTTCAAACTGATAAGGGTATCACTCAACACCTATCCCCTAACCGAAGAAACGGACTAACCGAAGTGCGCGAAAAAATCCAACACCCCAGTGCAAATCGATCAAGTGAACTAAACTACTCTCAAACACTTTTAGACCCAGCTTTTATCTGAAGAAACCTAAGCAAATAATCCTGTAATGTGCCTACCTTAATTGTTGCAAGAGAATGTTACTATCTCTACGAAGGCCCCCTTCTAAAAATACTTATGTGTTAGAAGGTGGTGGATTTGGTGAAGAAGGTGGCGGTGGTAAAGGTGGTGGAGAAGTAAGCTTTTTCTTACTGGGATTTGTACAATCTGATATAGCATCAGAGGAATTGACTTGGCTAACATTTGAAGGGGGTTGCACCTGCTCGTCCTTGTTTAATAACAAATTCAAGGTGTCACAAATCTTTTTTTGGTATCGATTTCCAGGAAGTTTATGTTGAAAAATCGCTTGTAAATCTCCCATTCGAAGACGTAAGCCCGGAGGAAGTACAGACTCTTGAATATGGACTGCTAAGAACGGCTTATTTTCATTAAGTGCAAGATTAATTTCGTTTCGACAATTAATTGAGGAAGTAGATTGAGGAGAAATATAAACTAAAAAAACTGAGGCACTAATTAAAGCTTTTGCTATTTCTTCGGACCATTCATTACTTGCTTCAATTCCTTCATCATACCAAATGTTATAACCGGCATCATGTAGAAAACTTATTTCTTTAAAAACATTAGCACAATCGCTGTGTGCGTAACTAATAAAAATATAAGGTTCATTCCCTGAATAAGCATCAACTGGTGGAATAAGTTGAACTTCATTTTCTTTGCCATTCAGACTCTGCTCGATTCCGGGAATTTTTTTAAGAGGAACCCACTCATCAGCACCTTCATACCATGCATAGTATTCTATAGTTATAAACCCAGAGCTTATCCAATTTTTAATAACATCAATCTTGTAAGGTCCGACTTGGGTCCCATTGAGCATGAGAAAGAGATCCATATAATCCAATTGAAGCAAAATGTTATATTATTGTAAAGATACATCCTTATTATTTTGCCCCAGTAAAAATCACAATAATTACTTGTTATTTTAAATTACAAATCAATTATAAAATAAAAAGCTGACAGAAAACGAAAATTTGATCTTATTTGTCTACACATTTTCCCTTTAATTACCATGAACTCACGTTTTTCAAAAATCTTAATCTTTTTCTTAATTTCACAATTTAAAATCATAGGATTTACGAAATCACTGGATATCTTCTTTGGAACAGGTGGTCGGGGAGCTGAAGGAATATACTATGCCACCTTTAATCCGGAAAATGGAAAATTCACTCCATCAAAATTGGCGGCCGAGATTGGATCACCTGGATTTTTAACCACTCATCCCAATG
>CBFHYW010000022.1:0-18935 GCA_965660135.1 Opitutales bacterium | reverse complement strand
GTAACACAGACCGCCTGATTAAACTTACCCTCAAAGGACTAATGGGTCCCATCGAAGTAATGGGAATACAGTATCCTGGGCAAGTTCCTATGACTCCATTTGAGCATATGCTTAAAGACGATGAAATATCCGCCGTCCTCACTTATGTCCGTAACTCCTTTGGCAATAAAGCAAGTCCAGTAACAATCGAACAGGTAGCCAAAATAAGAAATAATTACTTAGACAAACTGGGACTATACTCTCCGGAGGAACTACTGAAAGAACACCCCTTAGAAAAAAACTAACAGGCATACCTTCATTCAGATCAGGGTTCCTAATTGTTGGAATAAAAGATAGAAATTAAAATTCTATTCAGTCAAAAGATAATATTTTGACTAATATCCCCTGACAACTGCTTGGCCTCGGGGGGCTAACTAACCGGTCAAACAATGGCACAAAACTTTAGAAGTAAAATCGTCTTTTGGGTTTAAAAGCAAAGATAAAATATCTTATTCAATGATTCATTCTGAATGAGAGTAAAATTTTAATTTACCCACTTGCAACTATTACGAAATTAGCTATTGTGAAATCCGACTGGAAGGATGGCAGAGTGGTCGAATGCGGCGGTCTTGAAAACCGCTGAGCCGGAAACGGCTCCGGGGGTTCGAATCCCTCTCCTTCCGCCACTTTACCTAGCTCGGTGGTTGAGGTAAATCTTCGTTATCCTCATCTCGTTGAACATCCCCACCCTCTTTAGGCAAACGATTATGAATATCATCGATTTCTTCAGGTGGGGTGGTAAATCGATTAAAGGTCTGTCGCTCTGTGGATTCGGTTAATTTAAGAAGTAATTCTTCATTTTCTCGATCAATATAAAAAATTTGTAGAAGTTTTGAATGAGAATCATTTACTAATTTTTTTGAATCATCAAAAGGTGAAAAAAATTCGGGTTTTAACTTTTTCAAGTTAGACAAAGAATCTTCCAATTTGGGAAGTATTGTTTGTTTTCTTCCCAAAATATCCATGGATGGAGGCTGTTTTTCAGTTTTTAGCCAAGTATTTTCTTCCAGTAAAACTTTATGCACTTCTTCACAGAGAGTAAGATGTGCCTTAATTACTTCCCTTGGTTCCATCATTAAGTACAGGTGAGTGGTACTGCTAGCTAATTGGAAGGGACACCAGTCTCAGCCGCACTTGGTATGGTGTAAATACCGTAACGATTTACTGCCTGACGAATTGCTCGTGTATCCTCTAACTGCTCACGCCTCCACTTTGCCATACCAAAAACAAAATTAAGGTACTTATTTTTTGCCATTCCTTCTCTTGCCTCCTCGGAGGTTACATATTCCTCAATTGATGAGTATGTTTCCATCGCCTGCACATAATTGCCAAGTTTTTCTTCGCACAAGGCAATTTGATAAAGAATAGGGACCTGCCAGGAGGGAGAACTATCTACATCACGCATTGCAGAATAAATTCTATATGCATTGAAGTATTCATTGTCTTCGAAAAACTTATTAGCCAAGTAATTCCCGGTCTTCTTTTTCCAAAAATTCCAAACCCCTTTTAATTTATTGATGTTTATGTAATCACGATCTCTCATCGCAAGACCTTGCTCCATATTCATTATCAACTCAGGATTAAAATCAGCCTCCTTTAAAAGTACAAGTAATTCAGAAACAGATTCTTCATCTTGGTTTAGTTGCTCATAGGTGAGGGCCAATAAATAGTGCGCTTCTGGAACATAAGGACTTTGCGGATAAAGAGTCCCGTAGCCTCGTAATGATTCTTTTACTTTTGCGAAATCCGCACGTGGGGTTTGGTCAAACTTAATTTCGATATCCTGCCTCTGTTCAGGAGGCAATCGATTCATCCTCTCTTCCTTGCGTAGATTTTCTCTGGCTCTTCGATAATGTGCTAGGCCTTGCTTGAAGCGGACAGTTGAACGATCTGAATCTCCGAGTTGTTCAAGTCTCCACAAACGATCAAAAAACTTAATTGCATTATCATAATCATCCGAATCCATGAAAGTCTCGGCGATTTCAAACATAGCCTGATTAGATTCTGAATCCATGCGGTCCTCAAGAGCTTTTCCTTTTTTTCTTTCTGCAAGCTCAAAGGAACTACTTGGAGCAAGGGTAAGTGTGGCATTAATTGCATCGTAAAATTTGTTTAATGCCATGCGGTGTGCTCCTAATGTGCGATATATCTTGCCAACTCGAATGTGCGTCTCAGGGATGGTGGGTGCTCCACGTTTTCTGCCTTCAAGCCACTTATCAACAGAGCCTAAGCCTGCTTTTAAATCAGGAATACCCGGAGCATCTTCATGGCTTTCAAATGGGTATGAATCATCGGATGCAAACTCCTCCAAATATCTTTCATAGGATTTGGCAGCGTCGACCCATGCTTCATTCCTTTCGTGCATTCCAATTAAGGAAAGAAGAACATCTCTTCTGTAACGCTTATGATAAGGAGCATTTAACCGACCAAGCACACGATTACAGTAAGAAGTTGCCTTAAATACAGAGCGCGTAACATAGGGGTTTCCACTACCACCTGATGCTCGCCTTGTTTCCATAATCGCCTCACGAATTCTAGCCTTTAACTCCGCATCGATTTGTTCGCCCAAAATTGTATAATCTTCAATAACAATTGGTTCACTTTCCTCTGCAGGTGGAACAAGCTTTGGAGTTTCGATAACTGTTGGTGATGGTAGATTAAGTTTGGGGATATTCTGAACGGGTTTATCAAGAGTATCGGGAATCGATGGTACTGGAGAAGTTAGCGTCGACTCAAATGCAGGTAAATCGAGCAACTCGACCTCGCGGAGTAATTCCTCAAGGGAGGCACCCCGAAAATCAAGACCGGAAGCGTCACCAACAGGATTCAAAACAGTTCTTTGTTGTTGAACCGGTGGATTTAAATCATCCAAATTTGTGGGTTGCGAAAGAAGGGATTGAGTAGAATTGTTTTTATTCCTATCCAAAAGTATATTAGGCATTAATTCGTCCTGTACCCGAAATGAACCTTGTTCTTCATAGGAATCTTCACCTTGTGGACTAACTGTTGATGGATAAGGTTGATTATTAGAGTTTTGCTTAATGTCACCCAACAAGGAGTCTATTCCCTGAATAACCTCATCTATAGATTTTAACCCAGAACCATTACCGCCACCTTGAGCACGTAAAGATTCAGTGCAGAATAGGGGCACGAACGATAAGAATAATATTTTTAGTTTCTTGTAATTCATCGCTGTCGTCTTTGATAAGTGGCTCTTGTTGTAACCCGCAGATTATCCGGTGCAACGGTGTAAGGCGGTACAAAGGGAATATTTTGCATGCTTGAGCGAGGAGTACCCAAGGATGAAGATTCAAAAACTTGAAGTAATTCATCTGTGCTATCAATTCCAAGTGCCCCCACATCCTCGAAGGGGTCAGTTAAAGGTAGGGCGACTGAAGGTGCCAAAAGTGGAATATTTTGAGGTGGCATTGGCTGGGAAGTTACCCTGTATGAAGAGTTATCATCGCTAAAAGCAATCAAAGGAAAATTATCACCATCCGAAGAAGTCGCATTTAATTCTTGGTTCAAAGTGGTGGTCACAACAATCGCACTGGGTGGTAAAATTAGCTTTCTGCGATCAACAGGCAATGGGGATGAATTATACCTAAGGGTAGGAGGTTGCACAAAGGCTAAGTACTGTGGCCGGCTAACCTGCGGGGCATCGAAACGCTTAGCTTCGACAACTGAAGATTGTAAAATGCAAAAAAGAACACTCATTAAAAATGATGTTCTGAGAGTAATTTTTAAATTTGAAAGTTCCATGGAATGATTAATCTCTTTGTATAATCGACCAACGGAGTAAAACTTTACCTAAAATTTAACTTTTTTTTAATTTATCCCAGGAAAAGTTCTTTTGGTGAGCCCGGTGTACCTCTAAAAGGTCATCCATCGTATGAACATCAAGCGGATGAGCATCAAGAGTGTCAAATCGGGTCGCGGTAATCTTAAACGGGTCACCGTATCCATCCAAACATTCTTTTGTCTGAGCCCATACAGCATAGGGGTTTGAGAGAGACTCACCAGTTTCCTGAGCCACGGTAATTGCTTGATCTATTACGGACAAATCACATTCAGGGAAGTTACAATTATAGTTGAGATGCAAATCACAAGGAAAGTGTGAAATGATATGTTGAAAAACGGGAACAGAGGCAACATCGTCTTGTGCTAGATTTTTAGGGCGAAAAAGAATCTCTACCCCCTCAATTAAGCAAGTATGGGCGATGAGTTCACTATCCGTTGATAAAACAACTTGGTCTACCTTATCGCTTTTGAGCAGTTTTCGGAGAGCTCGTAGTACAAGAGGCTCTCCCTTGTAAGGCAGGAGGTTTTTATAAGTAAGGCGTTTACTTCCCAAACGAGCAATAACAGAACCAACAATTTTCATTCCTTCTGCTAAACATCAAATCCACTTGAAGCAAGACTGATGTAAACCTTTCGTTTCCGCTTGGAAAAAGGATGTATCTTTGATTACTATAAGAGATGGATTTAATTCCGTATTCAAAGCAAAGTATAAATGAAGAAGACATCTCATTGCTTTCGAAAACAATGTCCTCTGACTTTCTAACACAAGGACCCAAAATCCCTGAGTTCGAAAAACGAATTCAGGAATACATTGGAGTTCGCTTCGCAGTCGTATGCTCAAGTGGAACTTCAGCACTACACCTTGCATATGCAGCAGCTGGTATAAATGCCAAAAGCATGGGCATCGTACCCGCAATCACATTTGCCGCAACGGCTAACGCGCTTCGATATCAAGGTGCAGATGTTCAGTTTTGCGATGTAAACCCCCAAACGGGGTTGATCTGTGTACAGTCTTTAAATGAGTGCATCTCTAAAGTTTCGAACGAACAAAAAGACAATCATAACTTAATCGCTCCTGTTTCGTTTGCCGGTTCTGTTGCTCCTCTAGAAGAATGTAAAAGGCTAGCTGACGAGCATAATTTTATTTTGATCGAAGATTCTTCTCATTCTCCCGGGGCATGGAGAACCACCCAAAAAGGCGAAAAGATTTACAGTGCTGATGGTAAAATTGCTTTGGCCTCAACCCTAAGTTTTCATCCGGTAAAGCATATTTGTGCAGGTGAAGGGGGTGCTGTGCTTACCAACGATCCTGAACTTGCACAAAAGGCAATCCAATTACGCAGTCATGGAATCAATCGTCCATTCAGTCAGAGTGACGATATGCCATGGTACTATGAACAGGAAGACTTAGGATGGAACTACAGGCTTACTGACCTACAGGCAACCCTTGGAATCTCACAGTTGAACAGACAGGATCAATTCTTGAGCCGCAGAAGATTACTAGCTCAAAGATATAATAAAAAACTGAATACCAGCCCTTTTAAGGAGCACATTTATCCCCCGATTCCTGAAAGTGGTCATGCCTGGCATCTCTATGTTATCAGATTTATTGATCATACACTCAGAAATCAGGCATATAAATTTTTCAAAAGTAAAAATATTCTGACCCAGGTTCATTATATTCCTGTATACAGACACCCTTATTATGAAAAACATGTTGGAAAAATGAGGTTGCCAGGAGCAGAAACTTTCTACCAAAGTTGTCTTAGTATTCCAATGTTTCCCGATTTAAATGAATCAGAACAAGATCGTGTTCTTGAAATATTGGAACTATTTTTAGAAAAAGGATAATGGATTTTAAAAAATTTAGCAGTTCAATAGGATCATCTCCTTCCCCTGGGTATCTCGCATTGAAGGGATTTCGTGGAGAGTTCAGAGGGTATGAATTAACTTCAGTTAAAATGGAGGATTCAGACCCCATCATGAAATGGAGAAATGATCAAATGTCAGCTCTTCGGCAATCCGCACCTCTCACCCAAATTGAACAAAAAGCTTATTTTGATAATGTAGTGAAACCTTCCTTTACTCAAAAAAAGCCTGATTTAGTTCTTCTTCGTTTAACCTATCAAAACACACTAATTGGTTATGGTGGATTAATTCATATCAATTGGACTGACCTAAAGGCTGAAGTCTCCTTTTTACTTGAAACCGAACGAGCTAAAGACAGTTTCCAGTATGGTCGAGACTGTAGCATATTTCTTAATCTGTTAATGAAATGTGCTTTCGATTCGCTGGACCTAAATAAAATCTTCACCCACTCATACACCCATCGTCCCTTTCTCATTAATTCGATTGAAGCTTCTGGATTCCGAAGAGAGGGAATGCTTAGGCAAGATACCAAAGTGGATGGCCAATGGGTAGATGCAGTAATTGCATCTTGCCTTAAATCAGAATACCTAAAACAATTTCCTCCTCCGCAATGATCCCAGGGCAAATTAAAGCCCCCCATTCACTTCCTCTCAAGCCTTTCAATGTAGTTTACCCTTCTCCCCTCTTTGGGAAAATGAAGGAACAATATAATAGCTTGTGTCTCTACCAGTAAATTTAATCGCTTTATAGCTGTACCCGCCCGAAATTAAATATGTCAAAGATTCTATGATTGAATTATACACTCAAAATATCATGGAATTTGTTCTGCTAACTTAATGAACTGCTGAAAAGACTAATCAAAAATATTTAAATAATGAATATTATATCAAGGCATATCATGGATCCTTTATTGGGCGATTTCTATCTCACATCAAACTTTACGCCTCGACAGAAAAAATTTCGCTCTTAGAAATTAGGTAAGTCATGTCAGCTAAAATTATTGCAGTCGCAAATCAAAAAGGGGGCGTTGGAAAAACCACTACAACCGTCAATTTAGGAGCTGCTCTTGCCTCGTTTGGACTACCGACCCTGTTGGTAGACATGGACCCGCAAGCGAATGCTACAAGTTCGCTGGGCATTGAAAAAAAAGCCGGGGCTGGAATTTACGAACCACTTCTCACGGGTAGTGATTTATCAAGCCGTGTTGTGGCAACCACCCAGCCCAACCTTTGGCTCGTGCCCTCAGAGCTTGACCTGGCAGCTGCTGAACTTGAGTTGAGTAGTCAGGAGAACTACTTAATGAAATTGCGGGGAGCATTGGCAAACCTGTCTGAAAATTTTGGCCTAAAAGCAATCTTAATTGACTGCCCACCAACTTTAGGTTTGCTCTCAATGAACTCATTATGTGCCGCAGACTTTCTTTTAATTACTCTTCAATCCGAATACCTGGCCCTAGAAGGGTTAAGTCAAATAACTAAGGTGATTAAACAGCTCAGTGAATCTGGGGCAAATCCAAACCTGGCTTTGGGTGGAATCGCAATGACTATGTATGATAACCGAACTCGCTTATCATACGAAGTATGGAAGGAAGTGAACCAACATTACCCCAACGAAATTTTTCGTACTGCAATACCTAGAACGGTTAGGTTAAGCGAAGCACCAAGCTTTGGGAAAACAATTTTTCAATACGATCCAAATGGCATAGGTTCCAAGTCCTATCTAGCTTTAGCCAAAGAAGTAGAAGAAAGATTTTTCTCTTAATTCCGCATTAGATAAATTGGGTTTTATAATTCTTAACATAAGCTAATTATATAATTTAAATTCCAAAATATTATTTTAATCTTGAAAGATCTTGAAAGAAAAATTGGTTATAACTTTTTACAAAAAGAACTTCTCAAACAGGCGCTCACCCACCCTTCTTACAATGAGCATGACCAAAGCAAGAAGGATAATCAAAGAATGGAGTTTCTTGGGGATTCGATTTTAAGCACCATCTTGTCCGAAGCTTTGTTTAACTTATTTCCCGAAGAGGATGAAGGTTCTCTCAGTAGAAAAAGAGCCGTTTTCATTCGCGGCAGTTCACTTGCTAAGATTGCAAATAAGCTAAAGATTCAGGAATGCATCCTAATGAGTAAGGCTGAATTAAAAAACAAGGGAAACCAAAGAAGTTCAACTCTGGAGGATGCATTGGAGGCAATAATCGGAGCAGTTTTTTTGGATGGAGGACTCGAAAATGCAAAGCAATGTGTATTAAAGTGGTTTGGGGATTTAAAAAAAAGCCTAGAATTAGAACAATTAAATTATAACCCCAAGGGACAGCTCCAGGAAATACTTCAAGAAGGATTAAGCCAAAATAAAATTCAATATCAATTAGTTAAAGAAGAGGGTCCACCACATAACAAACACTTCGAAATTGACCTGATTATCGGAAAGAAAACTCTTGGATTTGGAAAAGGGAAAACAAAAAAAGAAGCTGAAGAACAAGCAGCCAAAATGGCTCTTCTTAAAATTAGTGATGATTATAAATCCTCACATGCCCGTGCGTCGAAGTGAAAAGGGTACTAATTCCTGAGGGAGTACCTGCAAAATTCATCCATTCCTTGCCCGAATCAGCAACTCCGGCAATTGCTGCGAACTTCTTAGCAAATGAAGGACATTCCGTTGCAGTTTTAGTTGAGGAAAGTATTCCGAAAGCTGAGGAGTGGGGTGAGGATGTTGCCGCTTTCCTTGAAAGCTTGGATACGGAAAGAAAAATTGAATACCATCTTTTTGATTGCACCCCACAAAGTTCTCACCCAGACGCATTTGAAAAAATTTGTGACCGATTTACCGTTCTATCTTCACTTCTTCGGGTGAATCGAAAACAGGAAAATCGTATTCTTATTGCAACAACTCCTGAGGCCCTTCTTAGCCCATGCACAAAGATTGATAGTCATCGGAAATCAGAACTCGTTTTACGTCCTGGCGCGGAATTCGACTTTGATAAACTTTGTAGCTCGTTGGCTATTGAGTTTGATTATTCCTCGGAAATTCTATGTGAGGAACCGGGGCAATTTTCCGTTCGGGGTGGACTGATTGACATCTATCCAATTAATGGAACAGAACCGGCAAGAATCGATTTCTTTGGCAATGAGATTGAAGAAATCAGAAACTTTGACCCAACGACTCAGAGAGGTCATTCATTGGTAAAGGAATTAATTATCTCCTCAGCAAAAACAACTGCAGAAAATGAACAAGAAGGAGAGTTCTTTGGATATTTACAGCAGCCAGTTTCGTGGATATTCAGGGAACCCGAACAATTGATATCGCGATATCCACTGGTATTTAACACCGCAAATAAAGATTCAATTAAGCAGGCAAGCTTCGCCAATGCATTGGAGCGTAAATTTGGTAAAAAAGATAATTTTCTAGGTACCAGCGAAATCCAAGTGGGGTCAGGAATTTTTGAAAAATGCCAACCTTTCGAGCTACCAGTTTATCCAATAAACCATATAAAAACAGACAACCCGCTGATTGATATTGGAAGTGCTCGATTTGAAAGTGAAAAAAAACATAGAACCAATTATCTTTTTGAACTACTTCAAAAACAAGATGCTCATCATGAGATCATTATCGCCGCAGGAGCAGAATCGGAAAAGAAAAGAATTACGGAAATCATTCAGGAAGAAAGCTCTCTGCATAGATTAAACCCTAAATTTCTATCCATCGGCTTAAAAGAAGGATTCTCGGTACATCCAAAAAAGAACCATGGTTATTTTAATTTATTTATAAATAACAAAAAAAACGGATTAGTTCTTGCCACGGCTAGAGAAATCCTGGGGAGAGAAAGAAGCAGAAGACCATTGCGGTCAAAAAAAGCAATCGTGCGCAGAAAAGAGGTCGATCAAGCCTTAGACTTTTCAGAGTTGGTGGAGGGGGACTACCTGGTTCATCATCAGCACGGAATTTGTCAGTTTATAAGGCTTGGCTTGATCGAAGAGGGAACCCGAAAAGAAGAGGCTATCACATTGGAGTTTGCTGACGAGTTGCTACTTCATGTTCCATTACAAGAATCCCACCTGCTCTCACGATATGTTGGCCTTCAGAAAGCAAGGCCTAAACTGGCAAAATTAGGCGGAAAAGCTTGGGCCAAAACCAAACAGGCGGCAGAAATGGCTGCCTTAGACCTTGCCGCAGACTTACTACGACTGCAAGCGACTAGAGACACCCATAGCGGACATGCCTTCCCTCAGGATGAACAATGGCAAAAGGAGTTCGAAGATGCCTTTCCGTTTACCGAGACAGTCGATCAACTTAAGGCAATCAACCAAGTGAAAGAGGATATGGAAAAGGAACAGCCCATGGATCGTTTAATCTGTGGCGATGTAGGTTTTGGAAAAACCGAGGTGGCACTAAGGGCAGCGTTTAAAGCAGTCATGGATGGCAAACAGGTTGCTTTTCTTGCACCAACCACAATTCTTTGCCAACAACACCTTAATTTATTTAGGCAAAGAATGGCAGACTACCCGATCGCGATCGAAATGCTCAGTCGATTTCGTACCGCAGGACAGCAAAAGAAAATAATTAAAGCGACGGAAGCGGGTTCGGTGGATATATTAATAGGCACACATAGAATGTTTAGCCCGGATATTGTGTTCAAAGAGCTTGGATTATTAGTTATTGATGAGGAGCAAAGATTTGGCGTACAGCATAAGGAATCAATAAAAAAGCTTCGGGCAAATGTTGATGTGCTTACGCTTAGTGCGACGCCCATCCCAAGAACACTTTATTTTGCAATGGTTGGTGCACGTGCACTCAGTACAATTGAAACTGCTCCAGTTAATAGAAGACCAATCAGGACAGAAGTTTCCCACAATTCTCCAAGTATCATTGAACAGGCAGTTCAAACTGAAACCAAACGGGGCGGGCAAATCTTTTATTTACATAACCGCGTCAAGACCATTTATGCCATAAGTCGCAAATTGGAAACCCAATTCCCCAAATTACGGATTGGAGTAGGACATGGACAAATGAGCGAGGGGGAACTTGAACAAGTGATGACCGATTTTGTTGCTCACAGATTTGATATACTTGTATGCACAACAATCATAGAGTCCGGATTAGATATACCGAATTGCAACACAATTATTATAGAAGGTGCAGATAAATTTGGACTTTCCCAACTTTATCAACTCAGAGGGCGTGTGGGAAGGTTTGACCGACAAGCGTACGCTTATCTTCTTCTGAACAGGCACCTCACGGTATCCGATCAGGCCCGAAAGCGGTTATCCGCAATACGGCAAATAAATAACTTTGGGGCGGGATTTAGAATTGCTCTGCGCGACTTAGAACTTCGAGGTGCGGGCAACTTACTTGGTAGTGAACAAAGCGGTCATGTTGCCGGCATTGGTTTTGAATTATACTGCCGATTGCTGAGAGAGAGTGTTTCCCGCTTGAAAGGAGAAGAAATCTCGCTCCGGCCATCTGCCACCGTCCGCATTGATTTTCTAACCGCAGGTTCACCATCTGATGAAGAGCTTGAAGAGAGTGATTTACTTCTAGGTTCATATTTCCCCGATTCTTACACGGCTGAACCCCGCCTCCGAATTGAATCTTATAGAAAATTAGCTCAAATGAGAGAAGAGAGAGAAGTAGATGATTACCTGGATGAATTAGAGGATCGTTTTGGAGAACCGCCGGAAGAGGTTTTGGCCCTGACACAAGAAACAAAGATCAGATGTCTGGCAGAAGAGGCTGGCTTCGACCTTCTGGAAGTTCGTAAAAATGAACTTTATTGCAGATTAATAAAAAGGGGAAAGGACGGAACCAAGCATTATCATCGAAAAGCAGGGCAAATTCCAAAACTTTCTGCAAAACAGCCACTTTTGAAGTTGAATGAAATCATTCGTTTCCTAAAACTAGTAACTCATGGGAATAATAACTAACAAACCTTCTTTTAAAATAATCCTATTCTTGGCGGGATACATCGGATTACAATTTAATCTCCACTCGAAGGAATTGATTGAACTCAATCGGGTAGTGGCAAAAGTAAATGAGCGAATTGTAACATGGGGAGAAATTGAGAAAGCAATGACCTTGCTCAACTTCACTGATCAAGAAAAGAAAGACCGGGCAGATGAGTTTGTTGATGGTAAAGTCGACCGACTGCTTTCAATTATTTCATTTCGTGAAAAAGGTATGAATATTCCTGCGTCTTACATTGAACAGGAATATAACAAAAGGCTAATAAGAGAATTTAATGGAGACAGAAAACTTTTTCGTGATGTATTGAAAAGTAATGGCCAATCCCAACTTGAATTTCGCAAGGATTTAGAAGAGGAAATTATCTACAGCCATATGCTTTCTGAACGCCGACGATCAAAGGAGGAAATTAGCCCGGAAAAAGTTGAAGCTTATTATAAGAACAATCCAAACCGATTTAAAACGGAGGAGAAAATTCAACTAGCTGAAATTGCATTTTCCCAAATTGCTGGGGAACCCGAAATAGTATTATTACAACAAGCACACAAAATTTTAAAAGACATTGAACAAGGAGAATCTTTCGAAGACGCAGCAACTAAAAACGGGCAAAGTCAATACAGAGAAAAAGCTGGGGATTGGGGCGTGATGGTTGCGGAGAGAGAAATCTTAAATGAAAAAATGAGAAAACAAGCTTTTTCACTCAAAGAGGGGCAAGTTTCAAAACCTTTCATCGTAAATATTCTCGAAAGAAAACCCGATGGAAGTGTAAGGAATTCAGGAAAAATTGCCGTTTATATAATCAAAGCATTAAAAAAGATTGAGGCAGGTCGTAAGCCAATCGACGAAGTACGTCCTCAAATTGAAAGAATACTCGCATCTGACATCGAAGCGTTGAGTCATAGACAGTGGCTAAGCAAACTAAAACGAGATGCATATGTTAGAGTTAATCTCCCCGAATAATATAAATATTTTATTTTGCTAAACTCCCTTGCTTTTAATTCATGAGTAAGGAATGCCAAAAATTGCCTTCACTCAAAGATCTAGCCCCCGAAGATCGTCCCCAAGAAAGATTGGAAAGGCTAGGCCCCTCCCCTCTTACTGACCGTGAACTACTTGCCATGCTCGTCCGTTCAGGCAATGCAAAAATGGATGTTCTCGCGATTGCAGATGAACTAATCAAACAGGCTGGTTCCCTTGCCGGATTACTCCGGTGGGATGTTTCAGATTTTCAAAGAATTAAGGGAATCGGAAAAGTAAAGGCACTTCAACTCAGCACTCAAGTTGAAATCGCCAAAAGAATGATGAGGTCAGAACGAGCGACTTTGCCTAAGTTAGATTCGCCCGAATTGGTCTGGGAATACCTTTATCCCGAAGTGCGTGCAGACAATGTTGAAAAAGTCTGGGTATTATGCCTCGACCGAAAAAATAAGTTAATTCGGGCCGAACCGGTCACGTCAGGTACGGCAACCGGAAGTTTAGTCCACCCAAGGGAAGTATTCCGCCCGGCAATTCGCCACGGTGCAACCGCAATCATCCTTGCTCATAATCATCCGAGTGGCGACCCGACTCCAAGCACCGCGGATTTACGAGTAACCAAAAAGATTTTTGAAGCGTCCAAACAGATTGACCTTGAGATGCACGATCATGTGATAATGGGGGAACGCGAAAACTGCCCAAGCAATAAAGGCTATTATAGTTTCTCTGACGCTGGACTATTGGGCTAAATTTAAAGGATAAACTGTTTGAGAAAGCTAAAAGATTAAAAACACTTAATTACCCAAAGGCTGAGGAGTCAAAATTCGAACGCTCCAGCGCCCAACAGCAAAAGTAAGCCCGTATGCCTGATCATTTCTGCGATCCGAAAAACTCACAAATTTTGTTCCACCCGCCGAACCTGCACCCCCATAATGTGGAGCATCACTATCAAGAATCACTTCCCACTCGCCCCCATGCGGGCAACCCCAATCTCGATGAACTGTTTGATCTGAAAAATTGCATGCCACTAAAAGCGTGTCTTTGGGATATTGACCAAATTTCAAAAAGGATATTGTTTGCCCCCCTGAATCATTACAATCAATCCATTGAAATTTATCCCCTTCGTGATCTACATCGCTCCATGAAGGGTGTGAAAGATAGAGGTGGTTTAAATCCGCAACCAATTTCTTCAATCCTGAATGCAAAGGAAAATTAAGTAATGCCCAATCCAATGGACCGTCACAATCCCACTCTTTCCACTGACCGAACTCACACCCCATAAACAGAGTCTTCTTTCCCGGCCAGGTCCATTGAAGGGCAAGTAAAGATCGTAAATTAGCAAGCCTGTCCTCCTCTTGCTCCAGTCCCATTTTATTGGCAAGCGACCCCTTGCCATGCACGACTTCGTCGTGGGAAAAAGCTTGCACGAAATTCTCCGTAAATTGATAAGTCGCACCAAAAGTTAAATTATTATGAACGCTTGAACGGTGGGCGGGAGATGCCTGAAAATAGGAAAGTACATCGTGCATCCATCCCATATTCCATTTAAAATCAAACCCTAATCCACCAACATGAGGGGGCTGAGTAATTTGGGGAAACGCGGTGGATTCCTCTGCAATACTAATGGCATTAGGAAACTCCTGATGAATAGCCTCATTAAACTGACGAATAAATTCGACCGCCTCGAGGTTTTCCTTTCCTCCGTGCTTGTTCGGTATCCACTCCCCCTCCTTTCTTCCATAGTCAAGGTAGAGCATTGAAGCAACCGCATCCACTCTAAATCCGGAAACTCCAAAACGCTCCAACCAGCAAATTGCACTTCCAATTAAAAAGCTTCTTACTTCAGATCGACCATAATTAAAAATTAAGGTATCCCATTCGGCATGCCTACCCTGCTTCGGGTCTTCATGCTCAAAAAGGCAGGTTCCATCAAAACATGCGAGGGCAAAATCATCGCTCGGAAAATGAGCAGGCACCCAGTCTAAAATCACACCGATTCCCGCTTTCTCACATGATTCAACTAACACCTTAAATTCATCAGGTGTTCCATACCGGTGGGTGGGAGCATAGAATCCGGTAACTTGATATCCCCAAGACTTACCGTAGGGATATTCACTCAATGGTAAAAACTCGACGTGGGAAAAACCCATTTCATTTAAATAAGATGGCAGTTGCTCAGCTAATTCAAGATAGCTTAGTGGCCGGCCTTCGTTCTCGGCGAATTTCCAGGAACCCAGATGCATCTCATAAATAGAGACCGGGCTCTCACGCGGGTTTTGAGAAACAGTCTTACTCAATGCGGGCGAAGTAAAAGTGCGGGGGTAAATAATTGTTGCATTACCAGGAGGGGGTTCAAACCGAAGGCCAAAAGGGTCTGTTTTATCCCTGACCACATCATCAGCACCTAAAATCCGATACTTATATTTCTCACCTATTTTTGCCGCAGGTACAAAAATCTCCCTGCATCCAGATGAACCCAATGAACGCATGGGCAAAGATGAAGGGTGCCAATTATTAAAATCACCGATCAAATGAACACTCTTTGCAGACGGAGCCCAAACCACAAAAGCAACCCCCTCGATTCCATTATGCTGAGTCGGAAAAGAACCAAGCTTTTCAAATGGGCGGCGATCAGTGCCATTATTAAATCCAGCAAGATCTTCATTTTGGATATAGGGCAAAAAACTATATGGATCAGCCCAATCCATTTCAATACCTCTACGGACCGAGCGAAACATATAGGGAAAATGTGTAGTTTGGTCAGAAATAGTCCCTTCATAAAATCCATCTGAATGAATTTGATTAAGTAAATAGGCCTTTCCATTTCGTTGATCAATAATTTCAATATTCCCTTCTGAATGAGGGTCAAATGCTCGAGCAACGAGACCATTTGCATCTCCCAACGAATGCAGTCCCAAATAGGCATGAGGGTTTCCCATCTGACCTGAAATACAGTTCTTCAATTCGATTTCGTTGATAATCATATTCAATTAAGATGGCTTTATGTGGAAAGAAATTTTCTAAAATCATAAAGAAATACGCCAACAACTCATTTCTTTCTTGTTTATAGGCCTTATCATCTCATTTTAAGTATCAAGTGAAAACCTTTTTTTTCCCATTCTTTATTATGTTGTGGACAAGTTTTGCAATTGGGCAAAACCAAGGTGCAGAACCTAGCGTTAACGATAAGACTATATTGGATTCTGACAATGAAGTCTATTACGACGAACTTTCTGGAAGATTGGTTGCAACTCCCAATGCTCGCCTCCAAAGCGGCCAAGTTTTATTAACTGCTAACCGCATAGAATTGGACCGGAATCAAAGTGAGGCATATGCAAATGGTAAAGTTATTTTGAGCGATGGTGAAGTGCGCCTGTTAGCAAACAGCATAAAGCTTAATTTTAAAACCGGCAATTTTGTTGCCGATGAGGTAAAGGCAGGCATACACCCATGGGCATTTCAGTCCAAAGAAATTAGGAGAGTGGATTCAATAATAATGGGCATCGACTCATCCCTTTATTATTTAGGTAAGGAAAAATATGAGCCCAACCTCAAATTTAAAACTATAGAATTCGACCAGCAGAATGATTCCATCGCGGCAAAAGGAATCTCTGTTCAAATTGGAGATCAGTGGGTTGGACGTTTGCCTTCTTTTTCGGGAAAAGGCCGAAAAAAACCATGGAGTTATAATTTAAGGGCGGGCAAAAAAAACAATTTAGGTTGGTATTTAGGAACTGGAGGACAATGGGCATTAACCCAAAGTGTAGACCTAAATACAGACATAACCGCATATACCCAACGAGGATGGTTACTATCTCCCGGCTTGGAATGGCATATTGCGGGGAAATCATCTGATTTCCTTGGGTCCATTGAAAGTGGTTGGATTAATGATCAAGGCGATTCATTAGGTCAGGATATTCGCGGACTCCCAGTTGATCATCACAGGTCCTACATTAAAGCCTATTCAATTAACAGGCTAGATAAGAGATGGCACATTGCCGCACAGGTAGAGTGGAACCAAGATTCAGAAGTATTTAGAGATTTTCACCAAAATAGATTTCCTCATCACCAATGGAACGATTCATTTGGAGAAATTTCCTACGAAGGACGGAATTGGACAATATCTAGCCTAGCTCGTTGGCAAATGAATAAATACGAATCAGCAATCGAACAACTACCAAGCTTACGGTTTGACCTCGCACCGACGCCTTGGGGTAATACGCAAATCTATAATGCGTTAGCTTTCGAGTTTTCAGCTTTTCGAGAGAGAGGACACCTCGGACAACTCCAACAAAAATCAAATAAATTCGATTTAGGATACGAAGTTATTCGTCCATTTCACCTCGGTCATGGCTTTATCTACAGCCCGCATTTTGCGTACCGCAGACAGGACTATGCACTCAATGGCCCAGATGCCAGTAGAGATTGGGGAGAATGGGGAAATGAAATCAGGTACCAAGTTACTGGAGATTATGAGTGGAATAACCCCATTTGGGAAATCAATCAACTTCGACACTCTATGGGTTTCTCGCTTTCTCACCGAAAAGTAAACCGCCTTTCCGCAAATAAGGAATACCTGATTCCCATTCTAGATGATCCGTTCATCGATTTAAATCTAAGGCCCATTGATTTAATGGAGCACATACAAGCTGATGGTCTAACGCCCTATAATGTGTTTCGAATAGGTTGGGAGAATGAACTATTAACAAAAACTGAAGGCCCCCCCCGCAGTCTCGCTTCGTTTAACCTATATCAAGATTTACATCGCGATGAAGAAAAAGGCCAAAATAAATCGGAGGAACTGTTTGCCAGTCTATCCATTAACCCGGCACCGTGGATTTCATTAATTGGACAATCCAAAATTGATATCGAAAATGGGGATATTATAAGAAATAGTTTCTCGACCAGTTTTCATGATGGCACAATCAACACCCTTACCATTAGCTATGTCAAATACTTGTCTTTCGCCAACCAGTGGACTGCGACCGGGATGCATCGTTGGAATGAAAGCAAAACTATTTATGGATCTATTTCATACGAAGAAGAATCGAACAACATTCCATATTGGCAAACTTCGATCGAATATAAAATGTCGCCATTTTGGACTTGGATCCTATCGCTAACCGGTCGCACAGGTACTGCAAAAGAAAATCAAACTGAGCTTACCCTAAGCACGAGCCTCTTTGCATTTTGAAGATTTTATTAATAGAATCACAGGTATTGACTATTTCCCAAGTATTTAAATAAGATAAGAAATCATGAATAAAAGATATAATCATCCAGAATTACCACTCAAGGATCCCAAAGTTATGGCTCATCTTTTCGGACTTGGCTTGGATTGTACGGATGGTCACAAGAGAATCACGCAGGCAGATAAGTTTTCAATTTTTGGAGGATCCGAAAACACCCATGATAAAATGACTGAAACTTTATTCAAAACCTTTGAAGACCTGTCCATTAAGGGAAAAGCAATCGAGGAAGCATCCATGGACGAAATTTCTGATCTGATTAAGAAAAACACTCCGAAAGAGTAAATCTTTCTCTTGCGCTTCCCCGCTAATGCAATTTGAATCATCTCTATCATGACTGAAGGAACGCCCAATCCACCCAAACCCACTCTCAAACTCACTCCAAAAGAAGGAGCACCAGTGAAACCTGGTGAGGGAGGACCCAAATTTCGCGTAACACGATCGCCATTTGCCCCCAAAATTAAGCCAACTGACGGTACTCCTGCCCCTATCCCTACTTCAGCACCAGCATCACCCTCCGCTATTCCTGCAGCAGCACCAGCAGCACCCGTTCCTTCCCCTGGTCCAAAGCCTGTTGCTCCAGCTCCGATGCCCGTGCCTGCCCCAGTGGCTCCAGCTTCCGCACCAACTTCGCCGACTCCTGTAGCTACAGGGTTGCCTCCTACTCCTGCCCCTGCCCCCTCTCTCACTCCAAGTTTACCAACGGTTGCTCCAGCTCCTGGAGCACCCGCACCGGGCCCCGCACCTTCACTTGCCGCTCCTGCACTTTCCCCATCTCCCACATTACCACCCGGAGGTGCACCCTCCGCACTTCCCCCTATTGGTGGCCCCAAGCCCTCATTGGAAGCACCCAAAGGCGGCCCAGGGCTTCCTCCTCCTGGAGGAGGGGCACCTATGCCCGTCCCCTCTATGGGGGCAGCACCCGGCGGCCCGCCCATGCCCGGCCCAGCTGGCTCACCTCCTATTGGTGCACCTGGAGGTGCTGGACCTGCAAAAGCTGGAGCAGAAAAGAAAAAACGTCCCAGTATTCTCTTTCTAATC
>CBFHYW010000021.1:0-19102 GCA_965660135.1 Opitutales bacterium | reverse complement strand
AGTGCTTCTGAGCTTTTACTTATTTCGCCTAAGAGTCCCATTTAGTATAATCGTAAATTATGCAGATTCGTTTAAAATTGAGCGACTATTTTTTGCAAGTTTCTTCAAATCACCGGATTTACCATAAGTTTTAGAATGGGTATGTGGTTCAACCACACTCAATATTTGATCGGTTACCTCAGATAAACGGGAAAGAAGTCTTTGGTTCTGTTCAATCTTCCTGCGTATATTGGAAATTAAATTATTAATTTCTTCAATAATACTTTCAAACATAGGCTGTGTCACATCCGGAAAGTGAGGAACTAACTCAGACAGACTTGCCTTACTGGACTCACCATAAGTGGAGGCTAATGTTGAAACGAATCCCTGTCTTCTTTTGTGCAAAATTTGACTCGCTTCCATCTGAGTCTGGACTGACTGGTTGAGTTGAAGAAGGTTTTCAGGTTGTCGATTAAGGATATTTTGCTGTTGGGCATTAAGTAATCCAACCAATCCACCATACTCCTGAAGTTCATCCCTTAAAAGGGAAAGCAAGTCCTCCCAGGTGAAAGTCAGGTTTGGGTTAGCTTTTTGTGCAAGTTGAACCATTACGAAATTATTTACTTTTTTCTATTAAAGATGCAGATGGCTTATCATTTGCCTGAAGTTGTTGCTGAAGAACATTCGAGACACCAAACCCTCCTCCACTTGCAATACTTTCTGATATAGCATCAGTGAAAAAGTGACGATACATACGATGTGCTCCACCATCCTCATTAAAAACGCCTTTAAACATAGGCTTAAGTGCTTCCTTAAGGTATTGTTTAACCAAAACTGCTTCAAACTGATCACTAACGGCAGCCACTTTCTGATTTTGAGTGGTGTGCTTCGAGTGGGCCATCTCCATAAGCATGGAAGAATCCATTCCCACATATTGCTTAGCTACTCCTTCGGTTTCCATATTTGTTTTAGTTAATGATTAATTCTGCCTGAAGAGCTCCTGCATTTTTTATTGATTGCAGGATTGATGTCATTTCACGGGTAGTAAGCCCAAGTTTATTTAATGCTGAAGCTAGTTCATTTACCGTCGAGCCACCCGGTTGATCAAGTTCGTCAAGAGTTTCAAATCGACCAACCTCCTCAATTAAATCAGCACTTTCCCCCTCAAGCACGGTAGTTGCACCCTGAGAAAAGGGCAAAGGCTGGCTGACTCCAGTGGTGGGGTTCAAGAAAATTGTTATGTTGCTACTACTCACTGCTACTGGAGATATTCTCACGCTTTGGGTGGCAACAATAGTACCAGTGCGTTCATTGATAATAACACGAGCAGGAACATTTGGTTTTGCATCTATTCCACCAATTGCAGCAAGAAAATTAGTAGTTTGCCCACGGAAATCAAGTGGAAGCTGTACATTGACGACACCAGCATCAACTGCAAGTGAAGTACCAGGATAGTACTTGTTAATCGCATCTGCGATCTTAACTGCAGTTAAAGAATCAGGAGCTCGTAGAATGAGTTCAATCTCATTTCCATTATTGAGGACCTGGCTTTCAATCTCTCTTTCTACCAATCCACCATTACTAACAATGCCAACCGTAGGGTGATTCACCTGAACATTTGCACCCCCACCACCACCTGCAGACAAACCGCCGACAGAAACAGCACCCTGTGCAACCGTGTAAACTTTGCCGTCTGCTCCGTAAAGAGGGGTTTGAAGTAACACACCACCCTGTAGGGAATCTGCATTACCAATTGAGGAAACAGTAACATCCATTCGAGAACCTTCTTTTGCAAAAGGTCCAATATCCGCAGTAACCATGACGGCAGCAATATTTCTTGACTTGTCTGCCTTGTCTGCACGAATTCCAAGAGTCTCAAGCGCATTAAGTATGCCTAACTCGGTGTATTCAATACGGGAGTCACCCTGCCCTGCCAAACCGGTAACGATGCCGTAACCGTAAAGTTGATTACTCCGACTACCACGAACATCGGTTAGGTCTTTTATGCTGGCACCAAATGCAGAAGAGAATGCCGAAATAATTAGGCATCCCAAACTTAATTTAACAATGGATAAGTATGACATTTTCTTAAAATGGATTAATAACAGATGCAATTTTCTGGTACCATGTTTCCTTCTGGGCATCATTTAAACTGCCCCTGGAGACAAATTCAATCTGTGCGTCTGCAATGTACTGGGATGAAACAATATTTTTATACCTTAATCCCTCTCGAAATCCTGCTCCTATATCCTCTTGACGAACCATACCTTTTAACACTGCATAATAACTCTCCCCGGAGAAGGTTACCATGCGTGCTCCCTCAAGAACAAGTACGCCGTTTGGCAAGACATCTATAACAACAACGCTTACGCGACCTTTTAAATTTTGGGTATTAGCAATGGATCCACCACCTTTGTTACTAGATTTAGATTCTATTTCAGTTCCAGGAAGTCCTCCATTATGGGTTCCCATTTTACTATTCGCAAAGAGGAATTGCTTCACTGCATTTTCAACTTGGGACTCACGACTTCTAACAGAGTTTTGAGATGCATTCAGGGACGAGCTTTCAGACACATCAATCGTAATTAAATCACCTACCCCAAATGAGCGCTTGTCTCCATAAATCCCACGCTGATTGTTTGTGCTTTTCATCCAGAGTGAAACTGCAAAAATACTATTGCAGGACAAAAGAAAGAGAAAAATTTGCAGATATTTTATCATAATTTAAAGTTGCACCTTTACACTGTTTTCATTGAGAACCTTGGCCTGGAATTTTTTGGATGAAGAAAGATTTTCCACGGTAACATTTCCACCCTCTACCCCATCCTCGAGTGCCTTGCCTTTCATTGTTACATAAATACCGTTTCCCGAAGCAAATACATCTACAAGTTGGCCCTTCTTTACTAAGGTGATTTTTGAAAGGTAATTCCATTTGATTGGTGTATTCGCTCTAATATTGGTAGATAACTGGTACCCCCTTATGTTTACATTAACTGGGACGGCACCTGCATATTGCTTAAGAATATCGACTGGTTTTGAACCAAGCTGAGAAGGATTTAAGCGTGCACCACGGGCGATAGGCGAATCTGAAAAGAAAACATCGACATATTGGGCGACCCTTAAAGGCTCTGCAAATTGACCAACCAAATTACCATTATCCCAAATGCTAAAACGCGTAAATGTACTTGGGCAAAGTTCATCCGGCGAGCAATCGGTAATCTTAATTAGATAGTTAGAACTAACTTTCACTGGAGTCCACTTACGCGTAACAAATGCTACAATTCTTCCGGACGATTGATAACGATGTGCTATGCTTTCCCCTAAACGCTTCTCCAAAGTTTCACGATCCAGAGTGATAGTTTTTACCTGAGGTAATTGATTTGAACCAAATGACCTTAATACCGGAGATCCACCAGAAGAAATAAACGCGGAAGATTTAGTAATTACTCTAGTGGTATGCGACTCTGGAAAATCAATAGAATCAATGAAACGGTTCACATCGGCAAATAGTATGCTACCGAAAGAAAGTAAGAATAAAGATGAAATCCGCATCAAAAATTATCGTTTAAGTTGATTAACTCTGGAAAGCATGTCATCTGATGTTTGAATTGACTTGGAATTAATCTCATAAGCGCGTTGTGCGATAATCATATTAACCATTTCTTCCACAACATTAACATTCGACATTTCCAAATAACCTTGCTGTAAAACTCCAAAACCATTTTCCCCAGGCGCTCCAATTTCGGGTGCACCACTAGCCTCAGTCTCAGTAAATAGGTTTCCACCACTTGCTTTCAATCCAGCCGAATTGGGAAACCTTACCAGTTCAAGTTGTCCAATCAATTGAGTTCCATCTGCTGTCTCGACAGAAACATCACCTGTGGGAGATATAAAAACATTTGTTACCTCGGGATCAATTTGTAAACCTGCTGCCAAAGGCAATGCATCCGCAGTAGTAATTTGACCATCTGGACCAACCTTGAATGCTCCATCACGGGTATAAGCCTGAGTACCATCTGCTTTTTCCACTTGAAAGAAACCAGTACCATCAATCGCAATATCCATTTTCTCCCCGCTTTGCGTGAGTTGACCTTGAGTGAAAATTTTAGCGGTCGAAACTACTTTCGTACCATTACCCATTTCAACACCAGTTGGAACAACATTGCCCGCACCTGTCTGACCGCCTGATTGCCTTGGATTTTGATATAATAAATCTTGGAACTCTATCTTGTTCTTCTTGTATCCAGTAGTATTTACATTGGCTATGTTATTTGAAATTACATTCAAATTCATTTGTTGAGCCTGCATTCCAGTTGCTCCAGAGTATAATGATAAGTTCATAATTTTTTATTTAATAGTATACTTATGAGGTTTGTCCCAATGTTCCGATTGCTTTACCGATATTTTGATCAAAAGTCTGAATCATTTTCTGATTTGCTTCGTGGGCACGGGAAACTTCGATTAAACCAATCATTTCCTCGATCGCCGAAACATTACTTGATTCAAGGTAGCCTTGCATCAATGTAAAATCTTCGGGATTGGCCAAGGCAGGTGCAGTCTCAGCCTCCTTTGCCACAAATCCACCACCAACTTTTTGAAGATCCATTAATGGGTCCTGAAATGTAAAAACTCCAAGCTTACCAATATTTTCCTCACCTTGAAAAACTTGCCCTTCTTTATCTATAGATAATTCACCACCACCTGGTATTGTCTGGATGTTAGCACCGCCTTCATCAGAAAACTCATGCCCCATACTATTTACCATTATTCCTTGAGCGTTAACATAAAATTGCCCGTCGCGAGTATATGTGGACTCCCCGTTTTGATTAAGTAAAGCAAAGAAGCCTTCGCCTCTCAATGACATATCCATAGGGTTACCAGTTTCCTTCATCTCTCCTTCATGATAATCGACTTGATTTTTCATAACGGGAAATGAACCTGGCATTTCGTTCTTCAATCTATCGTGGGTGCTCCTTGCAATTTCTCCTCCTTCAATTGCTTCAAAGCTCACTGCCACCTTTTTAAAGCCAGCTACATGACTAGCTGCAATGTTATTTGCAATTATATTTTGATACTGTTCAAGGCCCCTGAGGGCTGACGCATTTTCATAGAGAGATAAGTTCACGCCCTCATGAAAGCAAAAAACATGCCAAGTGGCATGTTGTAGAGGGGAAAAAGAGTATAAAGAGAGACTAGCTTAATATTCGCAACTAAGATCAATGATCCGTCCATCTGGAATTTGGATCAAAATTTTACTGGGTGTGCCATCAACTGAAACAACTTCCACCTTAATTCCAGATTCATCTTCATGGATCGTTTCTTTTAAAGAATCGACATCAGGCACAGTTTCTTCAGGCGATGCAATTGCAGCATGTTGCTTTCCTGGATCGGATAGGTAGGAACCAAAAGAGTTGGACTCTTGACTTGAATCGTTTCCGTCAATATTTGCACCTCTGCCAGCTAGATAACTTTCCATAACAATGATTAAGCAGTTAGCATACCCAAATTAAAATTATTTATATTGAGCAAGGTCTTTCTTGCTCATATCCAAGACTAAGCTTAGCTCAACCCTTCGGTTTTTGGAGGGTTGATTTGGGAATCGGGTATTCGGTTTGGTTGATCCATGTGCGGTAATTCGCTCAAGTTTGCCCTTCAACTCCCCTGCTGAATAATGCACGAGAGCGTCGGTTATTTCAGCACCTTGATCTAAAGACATGGTCCAATCATTGGCACCAACTGTATCTTTTTTTCCTGTTGCTAAATGATTTGTATGGGAATCAACTCTGTAAACTAAAACATGCTGAGCTAGCAGCCAAGACATTCTCTGCATAACTTTCCGACCATGACTGGTGAGTTGCGAAGAAGAAGGCTCAAAAAGTGGTTTGTCATCACCATGGAAAAGAGTTACTTTTAGTCCCTCAGAAGTCGCTTCAATTTGTATTACAGAGTCATCAATTTCATGAAGCTTCAACCTTTCAAACCAATCTTGTGCAATACGGTGAAGTACATCAATATCTATGGATGTAGTGTCATCCGTATTTCTCATAGTAGTATCTGACCTACCTACAATTTGATCAACCATACTGCCAGGACGAGCATCTTTTTGCTCAAGAGGAGTCGATTTAGGTACGCCAGCTTTGTAGGGATCTCGAAAAAATCGCGTGGTAGCAATAATTACCTCTTCATCTTGGGATAAAATCCATAATACAAGGAACAAAGACATCATTCCAGTAACAAAATCAGCATAAGCTACCTTCCAAGCACCCCCGTGACTGCCCTTCAGACGAAGCTTTCTTTTATATATACCTTTAAACATGTAGAAAAAGAGCGAACCTTCTAATCAACCACCACCTTTAGCGGCATCCTTACATTTTTCCTCCAACTCATCAGCAGTTGGTTGAATAAGGTTATCAAGAGAGCGCCGACCAATTTCAACTGCCATTATTGGCGATAATCCAGTGGCAAATCCTGAAACAGATCTTTCAACAATTCGATAATATAAAAACTCCTGAGTTTGATTAAGAGAGACCAAGCGACCCAGAGGAATACCGATTCCATAGGCTAAAAAGATTCCAAGGAATGTACCACTAAGTGCCGCTGCAACTTTAGCACCAACTGAAGTGGGATCCTCAAGGTTTGACATGGTATTAATAATTCCAAGAACGGCGGCAACAATACCAACTCCAGGCAATGCATCAGAAATCATTTCAATGGCTTTAACGGATCTTCCAGCCTCAGCTTCTCTGCTTTGTAATTCCGAATTTAAAATTCCACCAATTTCTGCTGGTTTACATCGCCCATCAACAATTGGCCGAAGCGAGTTACAAAGAAACTCAACTAAACCCGCATCATTCAGGAAAGATGGGTATTTCGTAAAAATTGAACTATTTTGGGGATCACTGACATGCTCATCAAGGGCAGGTGTTCCCTTTCTTCGCCCAAGCATGAATAATTCATATAGGAGGACTAAGAGATCAATAAATTTATCCTTACTGGCAATCCCCCCCTTGAAGGCTTTAAGGATATCAATTTTAAGCCCGACAAGAACACTCTTGGGACTAGAAACAACTAAGATTCCTAAACCAATACCGCATATAATAATAATTTCACCTGGGTGTACAAGCGAGATTGGATTTCCGTCGCCAAGGATGAAGCCCCCAAGGCAAGACGCGATTACTATAATAATACCTACGGTAAGAAGCATGGCTAGAAGTTTTTGTTAGAGTAAAGATTGGAAGTGCGAACGGAGGGCAAGCACCGAGTGAGAAAGAATTTGACTAATTCGACCTTCTGACAACCCAAAAATATGTGCAATCTCAGAAAGTTTAAGTTCTTCATAATAATATAACATAAGAATCTTTTTTTGAGGGTCAGGTAAATCCTTAATTTTATCACGAAGCAAGAGAACTTTTTCGCGGTGCTCGGTTTGCTCAAGTGCATCCAGCTCAGTTGGATCTGAAATTGTCTCAGAAAGCGGAGCTGCATCCCCATCAGTTGAAGCAGCTCCTGATGGTGCATCCATAGGAACAAAAGTAATAGGTTGTGTCTGCCTGAGCAGCAACTCGTATTCAGAATCAGTCAACTTCAACTCTTCCTTTACCTCTTCAACACTTACCGGCCTTTTCAGGCGGGCTTCCATTTCCGCAATCGTTGACTGTAAAGATCTAGCCTTGGCTCTGTTAGCACGGGGAAGGCAGTCAATTTTTCTTAACTCATCAAGTAAAGAACCTTTAATTCTAAGAGCAGCATAATTTCCAAAAGATTTACCCTTGGAAGGCTTGAATTGATTAACGGATACGACTAAAGCTTTAACTGCAATGCCGTACATATCCTCAATGTCATAATGATCAGGAAAATGAAACCGCATCCTGGATACTATTGATTTCACAAGGGGAAGATAATCCTCGATTAATTGATCTCGGGATTGCTTACTACTCATAGCATCACGATATTTTTGTGCTGCTTCCTTCATCCGCAAAGAAGCTGGAGCCGACTGCATATGATTGGCTTCTTTCTTTTGGATGTTTTGAGATTTCATGAAATTAAAATTTCTAGTTTATGCTTTCGTTTCAACTATATGGTTCGATCTTAATGCAGACTCATTGACATCTGCAACTGACAATTTTGCCGCATCTCTTTCTTTGGTTGAAGGTAGAGTTGGTGATAAGCTAGGTTGAGGTTTCTGATTACCCGAGTCTAAAATAATACCATTTAAAATAAAGCTTAATAAAAACCGACCGCAGATCCCAAAGAATAAACAACCAAATGCACTTTGAACAAGGGCGGTTACAAAATCCCTTGAGATCAATGTACCCAAAAGAAAGAACAGCACGAATCCAACGAAGCCAGAAAGGTAAAAGAAAAATCGTGCGTCGTTATTCATTTTATTAGATATTCCTGTAGGTTGAGAATCCTCTAGCGTAAAGTTCTTCTGGGAAAGTTCTTGCGATCATTTGATTTAGAACATTAGTACTGAAGTCACCTGTCACATTTTGACCATTGCAAATGCATAATGGCGTAAGATTATTTCTTAAAACAATGGGCCATAGCTTTGTTGAGTTCGACAACTCATCGAAATGAGTGAATGCAAGATGTGTTGCGACAATATTCTTCCCTAAGCTAATTGATTTATTTAATACCTGCTTATCGTAAGCTGCATTAAGGACTAAAACCCGAGTTTGAATACCCAGTTCGTCTAATGTCTCTTTTGCATTCGTCCATTCATCAGGTTGCCCAAGCGACAAACCTGGCAAATCTAAATATAGGGGGGAATCGGCAGAACTTGGGGGAGTCTTTCCAGCTTCTCTAAATAGAGTTACCCCAACTACCTCGCAAAATATTCTAAGTGCGTCGTCCGGATTAGGAACTCCGTTTTCAACTTTTAAAACATTAGGCGTTTTCTTATTCATGAACACCTCATGAGCCAAAAACTTGCATAATGTAGTCGTTTTCCCAACACCAGGCGCACCGATCAAGGCAATGCGATCATGCGTAGGAGTAGAGTTGGTGGAACGAAATCGATCTGACAGTCCGATCGTTACTTCTTTTAAAGTTTCTGCAAGAGGTAAATCCTTAATAGCAGACCAATTCGACCACAATTTAATATCGCTTAATAATTGTGAGTCGAAACCAGTTTTATCTAAAATATCAAAAGAATTACTATCTTTATTTTTAGCACCAGTCTGTTCATTATTCTCTGCATTTTGATTTTTGGATACAGATTCAGGTTCATCTAGAGGAGGAGGAGCGATAGTCCCGGAGTTAACTTTAGTATCCGCAGCTCCCCCAATTGTCTTGTCTAATTTTGCAATGTCCCCCTCTTCCTCTTCGGGAGGAATTTCGGCAATGACCTCAAGTTTAGGTGAGGAAATAAATTTTTTCAGCCCGACACCGCCAATTTGCTTAACCGATAAGACTTTTGCCCTGTCTCCTAACTTTTCGCGAATTACCCGAACTGCTTCTTCAGCAGACTTAACAGTCAGGCGAAACCTTTTACCGCTTTTTGAGCCAGATTGATTGTCAGTTAAAGTCTCCATTATATTATGCGGCAACCGTTAGTTCTTCAGAGCCTTGATCTGGTTTAGGTTCATTCTCCATCGCGGAGATGATATCAGGTGGTAACGACTGAGATTCAATAGCAATCGCACCAAAAGGTTCAATTTGCGTCTCGGTTGGCAGCTCTTGGTAAGCAAGGACTATCAACTGTGGATAAGAAGGTTCCATGAACCGCCTGAAGGCCAACCTCAGTTCACTAGTCGTTACGATAATTGGGGAAAGCCCCCGTTCTGTCATTTCTTTAATTTTTGGATCAATTTCTCTGATAATACCGTCGGTTAAAGATGGATCCATGACCAATCCAATGTCAAACTGACTACGCTTGACCCGGTTAATAAGTGTCTGTTCAAGCCTGGGTTCAAAGGTCATGGCGAGTAACTTATTAGGCTCAACCTCATATTCTTTGACAAAATACATACCTAATCTTTTCCTGGCTTGCTCGGCAAGGTCATCTGGATTTTTAGTAATCGCCGCCATATCTGCTATGGTCTCCAAAACTATGGTGAGATTTTTAATAGATATCCTTTCTCTCAATAAATTCTGAAGGGTTCTTTGAATAATTCCCACATTTACAAGGTCTGGAAGTAGTTCACTGACTAAAGTGGGATTTTTATCTTTGATCAAATCCAAGAGTCTTTGAGTGCCCTCACGTTCTAAGATTAAATAAGCTATTCTCTTTAATGCATCCGCAAGATGAGTGACCAAAACAGAGGATGGGTCGACCACAGTACAACCTTCAATTTCTGCATTTCTCCTTTCGTCTTCAGGGATCCACATTGCCTGTATTCCAAAAACAGGTTCAATCGTTGGTATCCCCTTTAGCTTAGTTGCATCACCACCTCCCATACTCATTGCCAATACACGGTCAGGCATAATTGTAGAACGAACAACCTCTTTACCCCGAAGTAAAAACCTGTACTCATTAGGTTCCAATTCAATATTATCGCGAACGCCAATAGTCGGTAAAAGCATACCCATTTCTCTGGCAAAATTTGTTCTAGCTCCGGTAATCCTTTCGAGTAAGTCACCACCTTTCTTTTTATCGGCAAGAACGAGTAAACCATAGCCCATTTCCAATCCAAATACCTCCTGCTCTATTGCACTTTCCATAGGGGAAAGTTTTCCTTCCCCACCCTCTTCTGCATTCATTGCAGCAGGGGCATTAGCGGAAGCCCCCTGTTGAGCTGCTCCAGCAACCGGTGCACCCGTTTGACCCAATTCTTCAAGCTCCCCGTCTTCAAGTAATGACTTTTTGCTAAAGTGCCTAGCGGCCCCAAAACACACCATAGACAATATAAAAAATGGCCAAAAGGTTTCATCAAGAAACAATGCAAATAATAGAAGCATTGCTCCGGAAATTGCAATAGCTCTTGGATAAATGGTTAATTGCTTCCCCACAAACTCACCGAGGTCTGATTCCTCAGAAGACCTAGTGACTAAAATACCAGCTGCAATCGAAATAATAATAGCTGGAATTTGACTTACTAAGCCATCGCCAATGGATAGGATAGTATATTTTTCTAGCGATCCGGAAATAGTCATGTCTTTTTGGAAATACCCAATAAGAATTCCGCCAATAATATTTACCACGGTGATAAAGATACCAGCAACAGCATCACCACGAACAAATTTGCTCGCTCCATCCATTGATCCATAAAAATCTGCGTCTTTTTGAATTTTAGCTCTTTTGCTTAAAGCTTCAGCTTCAGTGATAACGCCAGAATTCATTTCAGCATCTATAGACATTTGCTTACCGGGCATGGCATCAAGGGTAAACCTGGCTGTAACCTCAGCAATACGCCCAGCACCCTTAGTTATGACGACAAAGTTAATGATAACTAAGATAAGAAAAATTACGGTACCAACCACATAATTCCCCCCCACAACAAAAGTTCCGAAAGATTCGATGACTGATCCAGCGTCACCATCAAGTAAAATGAGCCTAGTTGAAGCAACATTGAGGCCTAATCGATAAAGAGTAACTGATAATAATAAAGTCGGGAAAACTGAAAACTCAGGTGGATCTTTAACATATATGACCGTTACAAGAATAAGCAACGAGATGGCAATACTGATAACAAGAAGAACACTTAATATATCTTTGTGTACCGGAACAACCAACAATAAAACCGCACCAAACAAACCGAAGATGAAACCAAAATCGCCAATCCCTCCAAGCTTCTCCTGAAGGGATTTTAACTTTATTGAAAGACTATTCATCAACGAGGCTTCTTAGGAAATGGGTCTAGCCAATAATCTGCGGGCTTTAACACGGTGGAAATAGTAAGAATGAGACTTGTAAACCTGAGCCAGAATTTCCGCAACCACCTGATAAAAATCAAGCGGAATTGGTTCACCTACCTTACCAAGTGCAAACAAGGCACGGGCCACTGGTTTATTTTCAATGGTCGGCACCTCATATTCTGCTGCAAGTAATTTTATTCTTCTGGCCAATAGATTTTCTCCTTTCGCAACAACAACTGGAGCAAGATCCATGCCTTTTTCATATCTTAGTGCTACAGCATAGTGCGTAGGGTTAGTAACTACGACATCTGCAGTACCTACATCTGATAAATTTTGCCCAGATAATAACTCCATAGCTTTCTTTCTTTGAGCAGATTTAACTTCGGGGGCGACCTCCTTACTTTTATTCTCTTCTTTTACTTCGTCTTTTGTCATTTTCATCTCCTCGTCATTTTCCTTCTTCTTGATCAAATAATTAATGATCGCGATAACCAGAAGAAGAAGAACAAGTATGGCAAACATGACTACAAAAAGGTCATAAATGAAGATTGGCAGATGCTGAATGGGGATCGGGGCATAAAAAATTGGGTCATCCAAAAAAATCAGCAAAGTAAACACAACCACAGATGCAATTACTGAAAACTTCATGAAATCAATCATGAAGGTTTTTAAACCTTTAATCCCAAAAATCTTCTTAACTCCACTAATAGGGTTAAACTTGCTTAACTTGGGCTCTATTGCCTTTGGGGTTAAGCGAAATCCAGTCTGCAACCCCTCTGCGATAAAGGCCGCAAAAAAGGTAAGGGCAAGCATAGGAAGAACAACTAATCCCATTACAATAAAAGATTCTTTAAAGGTATCAACAACTCCTTCCTGAGTGGGATTGAAATTATGGAGGTTCTCCATAATTAGTTTAGTAAAGGCCATAATTTCTTTAGCCTTACTCGGTGCATAAAATAATATAACGGTTAATCCCGCTAAAAGCGTCAAGGTCATCCCAATTTCCGGAGCCTTTGCAAATTGCCCCTTTGCTCTTGCATCCGATAACTTTTTGGCGGTCGGCGGTTCGGTTTTCGAGCTCTTATCTACATCAGCCATTTAATCAGAATTATCCGGGTTGAATAATATCAAGCATTACCTCGACAGACCGCCTGCTATTATCAACTATGTACGAGCTTATTAAAAGTATTAAGGAAACAAAGAGCACCAAGCCAGATAATATTCTAATAGCAAAGCTAGTCATAAATACATTCATTTTGGGGACTGCTTTACCTAAAACTGCAAAAGAAATATTAATAAGAAAATTTAAACCGATAAAGGGTGCGGCAATAAGAGTGCCGAGTACAAAAACATAACTAACCTCATTCACAAACTCTACTGTTGGGTTAACGGAGAGAAAGAATGATCCAATCGGTAGTAATTCAAAGCTGAGAACGAAAGCCTTAAGCACATCATAATGAACCCCTGTTATAAAGAAAACGAGCAGGCTGAAATAATATAGAAGTGTTGTGATAGTTGAATCAGTTGACCCAAGTAAAGGATTCACACTGTTACTTGCCATGAGTCCGATTTCGTATGAAATCAAGTGACCGGCCAACTCGATTGCAAAGAAAACCATTCGAACAGTCATAGCGAGAAGTAAACCAATACAAATCTCATTAATAGATAAAATGATTGCTCCTGCGAAATGATTGGCAATTTCAATATCTGCTGGAACCAATGGATTAATTAATAAGGAAAGCAATAATCCAAATGCAGTTCGAACTTTAACGGGTATCATCTTACCCGCAAATAAGGGGATTCCTAAAAAAAAAGCACCAGTCCTCAAAAATACCAGAACCCAAACTACAATCTGACCAGTCTCTATTGTCACTGTGCCATGGTCGGGATCATATTGATCATAGATGTGCAAAACTCCGTCAAAGTTTTTAAAATAAAATTGGCAGAAATAATAATTGAAAGAGCTACACACACAAGCTTAGGCACAAAGGTCAGTGTCTGCTCTTGAAGGCTTGTGATTGATTGAATAAAGCTCACTAAAAGGCCAACAACGGTTGCCGTTCCCAAAATTGGCATGGCCAAGATCAAACCAGTTTGGAGTAGGTTTCTCATAATATCCACTGCCAGTTCCATTGTCATAACTTTAAAACCTCCCCCTATGCTATGTTAAAACTGTTTACTAAGGACTGTATAACTAAATACCAACCATCTACTAGAACAAATAAAAGCAACTTAAATGGCATTGAGATAACCACCGGAGGCATCATCATCATTCCCATTGCCATGAGCGTTGATGCAACGATAAAATCAACAATAATAAAGGGTATAAATATTAAAAACCCCATTTGAAATGCAGTTCTTAATTCGCTCAAGACAAAGGATGGAACTACAATACTCAAGGGCAGCTGGTCTCGAGTCATCGCCCCTTGCTTTGATATTTCGAGAAAAAACTGAACATCCTGCTGGCGAGTCTGGTTCATCATGAAATCTTTCATATGGGCAGTTGCGACCATTAAGGCGTCACTAGATTTTATAGATGCACTCATGTAAGGCGTAACTGCATCATCATATATCTTATTCCAAACTGGCCCCATAACAAAAAAGGTAAGAAAGAGAGCAAGGCCAACAATAATTTGGCTAGATGGTGCGGAATTTACCCCGATTGCATTTCTGACGAAACCAAGCACGATAATCATCCTTGTAAAGCATGTCATCATCATGATCACAGACGGCCCCAAAGACAAAATTGTCATTGCGACAACAAGTTGAATTGCTACACCAAAATCACCCTCGTCATTTGACCCAGTTACGTCAATTCTTAAACCAGGTGCTCCTGTTCCAGAAGTTTGTGCCTCCAGTTCAGAATGTGAAAAGCTGAAAATAAACAGAGTTAAAAGAAGTAAAGATAGGTATCTAACCTTCCTAAATATTTTGAGCATTCTAACCAGCTTCATTTAACTTTCTTCCATTTTATTACTTTCGCTTTGCGTAGAGTTTAAGTAATTTTCATTTAGCTTGGCCAAGTGGTTAATGGAGCTGGAACTTACACCCAATAAATGTTTTTCATTTCCATATTGAGCTACCATAAGAAACTGACGATTTCCGAGCGAGCATGTATCTGCCACAACAATTTTACCATGATTTTTATTGTTTAATTTGGTTCTTTTTTTATTCGCGTACTGTGACAGGAAATACGCACTCGCACCCAACACTCCAATAAATGCAATCACCCTAACCCACAGCCAGAACATTTCAGAATCAGAGTCTGCTAAGGAGAAACTTGATGCTAAATGATAAAAAATCATTTTGTAAGGGCACTCGCCATTCAACCGCTAATTGCAGATGAATGGAAAATATTTAGGAGGCGGAATCAACTATCTCAGTTATTTTAAGCCCAAACCGGTCATCAATTACGACAACTTCACCATGAGCAATGAGCTTTCCGTTCACAAGGAGGCTGACAGGGTCTTTGGCGTTTTGCTTTAGTTGAATTTGAGCACCAGGACTTAATTCCACAACATCTTTCATTGGAAGTTCTGCGGTTCCTAATTGGACTGTGACACTAACTTTCACATCCATCACTATATCCATTTTTTTACTATCCATGTTTTTTTCCGATTAATTTTACAGCTTCAATAATGCTTTCATTTACCTGAAAGGCTACTTGATTTCCTTCAAGACCAATTTCTCCAATAAAGCAGGTTCTACCCTCAATCCTTAACTTTGTTTTATCTATAAGTGACGGGGACATTTCAATAACATCGTCAGTTTCCAAATTTGATAAATCCCTCAAACTTAACTCAAATGCGTCCCACTCCGCAGAAACAGAAACTGGAATAGCGTCATAGATCTCATGCCACCTCGGAGGTTTGCTGGTTTTTTTCTCAGTTGTTGTAACTGAATTAAGCAGTCTAGTAACAATAGGTTCAAGGGTATAATAAGGAACCGCAATTCGCATTGGACCAGAAACATCACCAAAGGATGCTTCCATACTAATAATCAACATCATCGCGTCAGCTGGAGATGTTTGCAAAAACTTACCGGAACTTTCACTGCCGATTATACTCGGAGTCAGTTCCATTGTGCTATGCCATTGCTTACACCACTCTTCCAATATAATTTGATTAAAGTCCTCAACCAAGGCCTTTTCTATGTCTGTGAGCCCTCGCTCCTCTGGATTGGTTGAACCCCTTCCACCTAATATTCGATCAACAACAGTTGCTGAAAGATGCGAATTAATATCAAGTAGGCAAACTCCATTTAATTCCTGGAGTTTAAACATTGTAATACAAGAAGGATCCTTAACTGATTGGGTGAAGTTCGAATACAAATCAGCAGTTAAATCCTCCAACTCTAAATTAAACTCAGTCCTCAGGAACATCGATAAATGTCCAGATAGATAGTATACAAATTGTTCAGATTTGGTCTTAAGTTTGCTCAAGTCAGCATCAGATAAAACAATTGGGTTAGTAAAATCATATTTTTTGATTTTTACTGATGATAGATCGCTAATTTTCTCACCAAGAAAATTATACACAGGTTGTGCATCGGCACTACCTTGCAACTCGCTTAAATCAAAGCTCTCGTCCTCAAAATTTGGATCAGTTGACATGAGTAGTTTTCCGAGTAGTTCCTATTGAACAACAAACTGAGTGAAATAAATTTGGCGAATCAAGTCACTTTCACCATCTCTGTATTTTCGCAAAATGGCAGAAAAACCTTTCTTCAGGTCGACTCGGACTCTCTCTTGAAACGCATCTAATTGGGCATCTTCATAAGTGTAGCCCCCCATAATTGCCAATGCTTTGTCTCTAATCCTATGCTCATTCATTTCGAGAACTTTCTCGAAATCTCCAGCCTGCCCTTCGAGACGAAGCTCCAAGTTAATATAACGAGATTTAATCGGCCCACCTAAATTTGTAATGAGAGACTTTAACTCATAAAACTTTTCCTCACCAGACGGTTCCATATCCAATGGTTGCCCCCCTTCGGTAATTTGAGGTTTTAATGTTTCTTCAGGCTTATTCATTTTAATAAGCAGAAACATTGCACCCACCGTTAAAGCTGGAGCAAGGATTATTGCAATAAGAGCTGGAACTAGGTTGCCTCCGCCTGACTTTGGCGCAGGTGTGTCATTAGTTTCAGGAAGTTCATCAAGTTGAGCGGCACACATGACTTATAATGGATATAGGTTAATACTATCGTTTTAAATTAATTGCTTCAGAAAGAATCATATCTGAAGTTGTAACAACTCGAGACCCAGCTTGGAAGGATCTTTGGTGGGAAATCATCGATGCGAATTCATTAGTAAGATCCACATTAGATAACTCAAGAGCATACTGCTTAAGTTTTCCGTTTTTACCAGTTGCGGGCTTTGCATTTTCAGACAATCCAGCAGGGTTCTCGCCCCCTCGGCCGTTGGAATAAAATCCATTGCCAACTCGTTTTAGCTCTTGTGGTGAACTAAAGTTTGAAATTTTGATGCGTCCAGCAGGTCTGATTTCATCTATACTTCCAGTGACTTCATTTGTGACGGGATCCTTAATATCTTTACTGACTACTAAGTTAATCTTACCATCTTCTTCTATCCTTCTCGCTAATATAGCTTCTCCTTCATTAGCTCCAACCAATAATGAACCCACAGCACCGTCATCATCATCTTCACCCAAAAAACCCTGTAATTCATATCGATATTGATCTCGAGTGACAATTTTACCCCCAACTGTTGACTCAAAAGCACCGGAACGAGTGTAAAATAGTTCGCCAGTACCAGGGTCAATAACCTGAAAAAATCCACCGCCATTGGGTAATGCTTCACCTTGAATCGCTAAATCTAAATCTAAACCAGTTACCTCAATTGTACCCTGAGTAAAGTCCGATGAAATCGAACTTACATGAACACCGGTTCCATGCTGTTGAAGATTGTTACTCGGAGCTCCACCAGCACCTGATTCAGCATCAATCATGTGCATGTAGAAATTATCAGAATAGTTTGCACGAGAAGCTTTGTAACCTAAAGAATTAACATTAGAAATATTATTCCCTAAAACTTGCAGACCCTGTGTCAGGCTCTTGAGGGCAGAAACTCCGTTGTGTAATGAAGCAATCATGGGTTACTCACCTTGGTTATGTTTGCCGGAAGGTAACTTTTCCCCTCAACGGTGACTGAAACCTGTCCGTCCCTGCCTTTCTCCACAGAATCCACAATGCCTGCAATCTCAGCACCATCTTCAGAAATTTCAACTTTCTTCCCAAGATACGCCTGTGCAACCATGTCCTTATGTGAATCGGCGAAAGTTTCAAAGCCCTTAGTGAATTGTTGCATTTGCTCTAAAGATGCAATGTTAGCCATTTGAGAAATAAACTCAGTATCCTTCATTGGTTCTAAAGGATCCTGGTTGCTTATCTGGCTTGTAAGTAACTGTAAAAAATCTTCCATTTGCATCGCAGAATTAGAGGTACTTGATGCTTCGGATAGGGAGGATGCCCTTGGGTTTTGGCTGGCTTGAGTGGCTGCTATGGCGTCTATCATAATAAGGATGGTTAAATAAAAAAATTAAGCGGCTTTGAGAAAAAATTCGTCCATTTCAGAAAAGTTAGAAAAAACCTGCACTTCCAATTGATTTGATTGACTGGAATTAACCTTGGATTTTATTCCATTCTTGCAATTATTCATGAGGTTGCGAATCTCATCTTGTGGAGCAATCAGGCTGAGTGATAAAGTGCCTTGCTTCTTTTCCAACCTAACTCCGAGTTTTCCACCACCTGGTAAATCGATGGCAAATCTTACTATTTTCTTTTGAAATTTGTTAACATAGGCAACTCTTGGAAGAACTGACTTCCCAACGAAGTTAGAAATTTTAGAAGAATTATTTTCCCCGCTGGGCACAGAAACGGGTAAGGTTGCTGCTGTATTAGCCTTATCTGTATCTTTAATTTCCACTGGAACCGATAAGTGAGCATTTCTTGTGCCATGCTGCTTCTTACCCCTACCCTTTCCTTGATTGCCTGAATCACGATCAAGCGGGTCTTTTCGAGATTGGGATTCAAGTACTTCTTGTTTCTGAAGTTCCTTAGTACTTGATGAGAATGCAATTGGTTTTGCAACAACGGCCCTAACCTTAATGTTAGTGGCAGGCACTAAAATCTTAGCTAGTCTGGGCTGGGTAAATTGTTGACGAGATTTTGCTACATTGGTTTTAGGAGCTTCTTGTGAGTTGTTTTTTAATTTTACCTCCGTGCTTTTCTCGGCAGAGCGTATGAGACCAGCAAAACTTCTATTTCCTTGGTTAACTGTTTTTGGCTGGGAATCGACGGATTGATT
>CBFHYW010000020.1:9818-20519 GCA_965660135.1 Opitutales bacterium | reverse complement strand
TGGTTTTATTTTTAAAAGAATCTGAGAATCAATATCGACAGACAGTTATATTCTAAACTATTATTAGCCTCACATGGCAATTGAAAAAATAGTGGTGGTGGATGATGAGATGATGATTCGTAAGGCGCTGGAGACGCAGTTGCGAAATAAGCGTTACTCTGTTGCTTCTACTGGTGATCTTAAGGGGGCACGGAAGATATTGTCGCGGGATTCTTTTGACTTGGTATTTTTGGACCTTCGTTTACCTGATGGGGAAGGGACAGATTTGCTTGAGGAAATAACTGCCAAGACTGAGGCTCCGATGGTTGTTATGATGACCGGTTATGGATCAGTTGAATCTGCGGTTTCATGTATGCAAATGGGGGCTTTTGATTATGTGGTAAAACCATTTTCTTTTGAGCAGATCGAAGTTGTTGTGGATAAGGTCGCTTCTTTTGACAAGATGCGCCGGGTTACAAAATATTATGTTGAGGAGAGTGATTCTCGATCGTCGGATATCATTGGGGAGAGTCAACCGGTTCAACAATTAAAAATTTTGGTTGATAAAGTGGCAAAGACTGAGGCCAGTGTATTAATTACCGGTGAAAATGGTACGGGTAAGGAATTGGTAGCCCGCGAGCTTTATCGAAATAGTATGTTGGCAAAGCAGCCTTACATTCGCGTCAATTGTGCTGCTATTTCTGAAACATTGATGGAAAGTGAGTTTTTTGGTCATGAAAAAGGTTCTTTTACCGGGGCAACTGAGAGAAGGGAAGGGCGTTTCGAATTGGCAGATGGGGGAACTATTCTTTTGGATGAAATAAGTGAAATTGCTCCTGCATTGCAGGCTAAGCTTCTCCGCGTACTACAGGAAAAAGAGTTTGAACGGGTCGGGGGAAACAAAACTATTCAGGTCAAAGTTCGTGTTCTTGCTACGACTAATCGTGATTTAATGGATGAGGTGAAAAAGGGAAATTTCAGAGAGGATTTATACTACCGATTAAATGTTTTCCCTATTGCTGTTCCTCCCCTAAGAGATCGTAGTACAGATATTTTACTCTTAGCTAATTCTTTCCTTTTGAGGCATGCCAGGAAGCACGCTGTTGATGAAATAAGTTTTTCGAAGGAGTGTGAAATTGCAATTGAATCCCACAATTGGCCGGGGAATGTTCGTGAACTTGAGAATGCGGTGGAGAGAGCCGTGATATTGGCAGAAAAGGGAAAACAGATCGAGGCAGATTTACTTGGATTAAATCCTTCTTCGTTACAAAATTCACAATCCTCAGAATCTCAGTCTGGTGAAATTTTATCTATGGAGGAAGTGGAGCGAGCACATATTAAAAAGACACTCATTTCTTGTGACGGAAACCGAACGCACGCAGCAGAAAAACTTGGGCTAAATGTCCGTACTTTGCGAAATAAGATTAAGCAGTATGAATTAGAAGATTGATTTGTTCTAATTCATTAAGTTTCTAGTCTTTTCATTCACTCCTCAAAAAGTTGGCTAACTTTTGTCGAGTCTTCGGACAGGTCAATGATTTGATTCGGGTTGAAGAGCTCTCCTTCTTTTAATGTAATTTGAACGAGTTCGCCTCTGCTATACTCAGCTTCATTCCACAAAGTACCTGCTAAATTCCACTTGGAAATCCTTCCATTATATTTTCCATTTAAATATCTAAGAACCGCTTCTTTATTCCCTTTGTCATCCAAAGCAGTGATTGTACCCGTATAAAGTTCTTCAGTTTCTCGAATGTGAAGGGTGCCACCTCGATTTGGATCTCCTGCAAATTTGGTATAAAATTCACTACCAGTACCTTGCCATTCCGCTAGTTCAAGGGATGCCAAACTCTTTCCACTCACAGAAGCTCCTTCATTTTCAAAACGCCCAAAGTCTTCCAAGTCATTTTGAAAGTATCTTTGCGAGTATATATCGCCCTTAGTTGTCCAAATATAAAAATATCCATGTTTTTCACCCATCTTAAATTGAGATTTTAATTTCAATTTTCCATTCTCATACCACTCAAAAAAATCACCGTCCGGGTATCCGTTAGTATAGCTTTTCATGGATGTGATTGTACCATTTCTGGCACGTATTTTGATGTAGCCAGAAAATGAAGATTCAGGTTCCTTTGATTTTATATTTCCCTCTTCATTAGTTGTAAAAGAACTATCGAACTCAGATTGTGAGCCCTCCCAGTAAGATTTTTCTTGGATTAGTTCAGCGATTGAGAATTTTTCTGTTTCTTCAATTACCGGCTCTACGGTTTCCTGTTCGCAACTAGTAGGCATAATCAGGAGCAAGGGTAAGAGGATACATTTTATAAATGTCTTTCTGCACAATGGAATTAATTTTATCTCACTCATTACAAATTTAATTTCTGTTTCAACCGATAACCAATAACAAGTATATTGCCAAGGGCGATCGAAGAAAAAAATCTTTTAATTTGTGGTAAGTGCATAATATTCAGTGCTATTTATTTAGCTGGTTTTCATTTTTATTTCCATGTGCGATCAGCAAATACTTGATGAATGACCGATAAAGTGCCAAAACCTTACTATGATTATTCCTAAAGCGAGTAAACTTGACGCAACCCAACTTAAAGAAGTTGAGAACATCGTTGATGAATTTGACTGCAGTATTTTGGAGATACAGGGGCGTAAGCAATGTGTTTATGCATTGTTAGGGGATGAAACTCACGCGGTCATGTTTAAGCGCATTGCAGGTCTGTCTTACATTCGAAAAGTCGATGCGATTGAATCACCATACAAACTAATGGATAGGCGCTCAGCACTTTCGGAGCACCAAGTAGAAGTGGGCGGCACAAAAGTTGGAATCGATAAGCCTTTTATTATCGGTGGACCATGTACGATTGATCCTAATTCTCCAAGCCTTTATCTTGAAACTGCACATGCGTTGAAGGAAGCAGGGGTAAATGCATTGCGGGGTGGGGTATGGAAGCCCAGGACGAACCCATATTCTTATCAAGGGGACAATAAAGCGATTGAAATAATCTTGCGAGCTAGAGAAGAAACTGGTCTTCCCATTGATATTGAGGTTATGGATTCGGATAATTTAACCTTAGCGTTAGACGCAAAAGTGGATATTTTACAGGTGGGGACCCGAAATGCTTTGAATTATTCTTTACTTAAAGAAATTGGAAAAAATTCAGCTGGAACTGAATCATCAGTTTTACTTAAGCGAGGAAGGCATGTTGCATCACCTAATGAATTTATTGCAGCAGCTGAGTATTTAGTCGCTGCTGGAAACCCGAATGTTATGCTTTGTCCTCGAGGTACAACTCCACCATTGGATGGGTACCGAAATCATCCGGATGAATCAATTACTCCTCTTTTGAAAAGCAGAAGTTGGGCACCTGTCGTGGTCGACCCATCCCATAGCGTTGGTCATGCAGAATACATTTTAGCTTGTTCATTGTCCGCGATTGCATACGGTGCGGACGGATTATGTATTGAATCTCATATCGATCCAGCAAAAGGAATTGGAGATGACCCCAAGCAAGCAATTACACCTAGTCAAATGAAAGAGCTTATTCTTTCCTGTCAGGATATGTGGAAACACCGCTATCAAGTCGCGGACTAGCTCTCAGGCACCAAGTCTTTGATTTGATTCTAGGTAATTGCACACATAATCTTTAACTGCGTCTTCCAATGAGAATAAATCGTATTTGTACCCTTGAATTCGAAGTTTCTCGATTTTTGCCTGAGTGAAATATTGATATTTATCTTTGAGAATTTCTGGCATATCTACAAATTCAATTTGTTCATCCAGTTTAAGGGCAGAAAAGATAGATTTTCCTAAATCAAGCCAAGTTCGGGCTAAGCCATTTCCTAAGTTAAACAACCCAGTAGCACCTTCATTTTGCGCCAACCATAGGGTCATTTGTACGGCATCTTTAATATAAAGAAAGTCTCTTTTTTGCTCACCATCTAAATACTCAGGACGGTAACTTTTGAATAGAGTCATTTTTCCGTTATCTACTATTTGTTGATAAGCTTTGCTAACAACTGAACGCATGTCTCCTTTGTGTTCTTCATTCGGTCCATAAACATTAAAATATTTAAGTCCGGTTATTTTATCGAACCAACCTCGCTCTTTTGCAATTAGATCAAATTTATGCTTTGACCAGCCATAAAGGTTCAGAGGTTGAAACTTTTCCAAGTCCTGATCTTGATCATCCATACCCATTTTACCATCTCCATAAGTTGCAGCAGAAGATGCATAGACAAAGCGTGCGTTATGTTCGAGTGACCACTCGCATAGTTCTTGGGTATAGAGAAGGTTATTATCATTGAGGTAATCCTCGTTTGTTTCAGTTGTACTTGAGCATGCACCAAGATGAATAATCGTATTTACATCTGATAACTCAGAACTTTTATCTCTTACAAATTCTCTGAACTGATCAGGGGCAAGAACGCGTTGAAAGTTTATGTTTTTCAGGTTTTCTTCCTTGAGCGAATTCTTTTCTATCCAGTCAACCAACCACACATTACTTAGATTTTGATTATTAATTCCCCAAATGGTGGCACTGCCAATTAAACCGGCACCCCCTGTTACCACGGTTGTACCTTTTCCTATATCATGCATTTGATAATTCTATAGATCGATCACGGGCGGCGTGGGCAGCACGTGAAACAATTTCGCGTAGTTGGTCATTCGAAAAACTTTCCAATGCCGCCTGAGTTGTACCATTGGGCGAGGTCACTTGATTACGCAGTTCTTCAGGAGAGAATGTACTTTCTTTCATGAGCTTAGCAGCTCCTACTACAGTTTCCATGGCAAGATCATTTGCTAATTCAGGAGAAAGGCCAATTTCCTTTCCAGCTTCCTGGAGTGCAGTGGTAAACTCAAAAATATATGCTGGTCCACTTCCACTGATCGCAGTTACGCGATCAATATCAATTTCTTCTTTTACCTCTTTAACTACGCCGAGCGAAGAAAGGACTTTGTGAACGGAAAGCTGATCTTTTTCCTGAGGAGGAGAAGCAAATAAAAAACCGGTAATCCCGGAGCCGATTTGTCCGGGAGTATTTGGCATTGAGCGTACAATATTCCTTGCCAATGGGAAAACGCTTTTCAAACGATCTAAAGTTATGCCAGCCATAATCGAAAGGATCACCAAGTCTTTAGAGGATTCAGCAATCTGCAATGGGAGTTCAGCAAGTTGCTGTGGTTTGCAACCCAAAATAAGCAGGTTAGGATTTTGTTGAAGCAGTGCGGCAACATCTGTGCACCGTGTAATCCCAGTTTCAAGTGATAGTGCATCGGAAGTTCCATCGTTAGCTGAACAGCATGAAATTTCGTTTGGCAGGAAGGATTTAGAGCGTAAGAGGCTTTTAACGATGGCAGAAACCATTTTCCCAGCTCCAATAAAGGCAATTCGGTTATTCATGAAGCTAAACGGTAAAAAAGTTTCAAGATTATGGTGCTGGTTGTGTTGTTACCGTTCCTGAGAGTACATCGTGTAAACATCTTTTATTTCGGTTAAACAAACAAAGGCAGAAATTTAATAAGCCCGGTAATAAAAAAGGGGTAAGCAGCGTTATCGTTGAAAACCCTTTAACAATAGACCGAATAAGGGTTTTTCCATGGGGAGCATCTTCGTAGTTATTCAACAAAACTGTGCGTAAGCCAAATGTGGCTTTGCCTAAAGTTTGACCTCGGAAAAATGCTTCTCCGAAAAAAAAATAAAGAATTGGTAAAAAACAGGCAGCGAAAAGCATGCTTAATAGCATTCCGTAAGTCTCCTCAGAGAGCTTGGATTCTTCAATAAACATAGCCATTTTTGAGGAATCGAAACGTTCATCGCTACCGAGCAATGATACTTTGTGAACAAGAGCATTAAATTCTGCTTGAGCACTTTCATGGTACAAGTTGGGAATTAATAAAGCAATTGCTTGGATAAGGATGAAGAGGAGGACCGCATCCATACCAAAAGCAATCATTCTTTTAACGAGTGATGCAGGAACTCGGTCTACACTAATCTCGTTTTTTTGATCAAGCTCTTCGTTCATGCATTAAGTGTTTGATTTTTTGTATGCTTGAACAGTATTGCTCATGAGCATTGCCACCGTCATTGGACCTACTCCACCTGGAACGGGAGTAATAAATTTTGCCTTAGGTGCCACTTGTTCAAAATCAACATCTCCAACTAACCTAAAGCCTGATTTTTTGCTAGAATCGCTGATGCGATTTATTCCAACATCGATCACGGTCGCACCATCTTTTACCATCTTTGCGGAAACAAATTGAGGTTTTCCGATTGCGGCAATGAGAATATCTGCACGTAAAGTATGGCTTTCAAGATCGGGGGTGCGCGAGTGACAAAAAGTGACAGTTGCATTGCCCGGACAGCCTTTTCTTAGAAAAAGCATGCCCGCTGGTTTTCCCACAATCAAACTTCTTCCCAACACGACAACATGTTTGCCCTCGGTTTGTATATTCTTTCTTTTGATCAGTTCAACAATGCCCGCAGGAGTGCAGGAAACGAAAGCGTCCTTCTGTTCTTGGCATAGTTTCCCTAAGTTGGATGCATTGAAACCGTCTACATCTTTGTCCGGGGACACATGATTAAAGATTGTTTTTTCATCAATGTGAGCGGGGAGGGGGGCCTGAACGAGAATTCCGTGAACAGTTGGATCCGAATTTACTTCAGTAATCTCCTGCAGAAGTTGAACTTCGCTAATGTTTTCTGGGAAGACCTTTAATCTGCTTTCAATTCCTATTGTGGCCGCTGTTTTTTCTTTTTTACTCACATAGGAAATCGATGCTGGATCTTCGCCCACCCGAATGAACACCACGCAGGGTCTATTATCTTGAAAGGAAGAAACCTCTTCTTTTAGTTCCTCAATGATGATCTTGGCAATTTCATTGCCTTTGATTAAGTCCATACTTTTTAAAGAAAAAAATGATTACTCTATCACTCGAAGAATTCTTGCACGAATGACAAGATCATCAGAGCCTTCTTTGATAGGCTCAAGCTTGCCCAAAATATTGACTTTTTTATCTTTGAAAGAGAGGGGGTCAACCGATAAGAGGCTTTCCGTGTCAATAAAGGCGAGCCTCTTTCCTTTGGCATTTTCTAATTGAAAGGGGAACTCTCGTTCGATTCCTAGCTTTCTTGGTTTGAGGACGAGCTTACCTTCAAAATTGCGATGTAAATTAACTGCAGGTGGAATACTTGGTGGCTTAAGGGGCATAATTGATGGATTCGATTTACCTTCTTTTGTTTCAAGAGGATCAAGCTCTTCAATCGCCGTGCTTCTAACATTTTTCTGCTTTTGGTCATTGTTGTTTGGTATTGGGAGCGCGCTACTTGATGCACGGTCACTCCACTTTTTTCGACCTACCACAATTGGCTCAACTTCATCCACTTTATTTTGTACCGTTGGATCTGTGCTTTCCCTTCCAAACACATCTCCTAGATTACTGGATTCACTAACTTTTTTTTCAGCTTGTCCAAAGCAGAATGACACGAGCAGAAATGTAACAGAGCACAGTCTTAAGGCTTCCGATAAAGAATTTTTTAAAATTGAATTTCCCATGAAAATTAAATTAGGAAACTTATTTGGGAAAGAGCAATTCAATTTCTTCATTCTTCAGTAAACGACTTTGTCCCAATGATACATTTTTTATACTTAAACCGCCAATCGAGACTCTTCTAAGTTTTTTAACTTTATATCCAAGGTGGAAAAATATTCTTCTGATTTCACGTTTTTTTCCATGTCCCATGATGATATCAAGTTTTGTGGACCTCAGGGATTTACCTTTGCTTGGCCTGATCTCATCAATTTTTAAAAATTCTTCATCGATCACTTCCCCGTGAGTTAGCGAAGGAAGGTCGACCGTGTCGAGAGGGATATCAAGCTCCACCTTGTATCGTTTACGAACCATTTGGGATGGATGGGTCAACCGATGTGCAAGGGAACCATCATTGGTCAAGATAACCATTCCTTCACTATCCACATCCAAGCGCCCTGCACAAAATAATCTAACCTTGCGGTATTTCGATTCTAGAAGTTCGAAAATTAGCCGATCTGCATGTTCGTCTTCATTGGAGCAGGTGTAGCCCTTGGGCTTATTTAAAATCAATGTGATCTTTGGAAGGTTCTTTACCTGAACTCTCTTGTTATTTACTTTTACTATATCAGATTCAGGAGAAACTCTTTCACCCAATTTTGCCTCGTTCCCATTAATTGTTATTAACCCGTCCATGATCCATTCCTCGCCTTTTCTTCTTGAGCACAAACCCGCATCAGCAAGGAATTTTTGTAATTTTGGTCTTTTTGAGTTTTGAAGATTCATCAGAGTTTGATCGAGAAAAAAATTGTTGGTTGCTTTACCCCTAGGTTTTTAGCATTTAATTTAAACATGTCGCCCATTCTCGATGGGCAATTAAAAACTAAAACATATGAGCGAAGAAAATACAAAAGCTAAAATTGCACTTGTTACAGGTGCGGGCCGTGGGATAGGTCGAACAATTGCTGAATCCTTGGCAAGAGATGGAATGCATGTTATTTGTGTTAGCAAGTCTGAATCTTCATGTGGTAACGCCTCTGAAAGCATAAATGCCAATGGCGGCTCATCTGAAGCTCTTGCTGTTGATGTTGCTTCAGGCGAAGAGATTCGAAATGCTTGTGAGCAAATTTTAGAAAAACACGAATGCGTAAATGTTCTCGTTAACAATGCTGGGATTACTCGGGATAATCTGCTTTTTCGAATGGAAGAAACTGATTGGATGGATGTCATTAATACAAACCTTAATAGTTGTTTCCATTGGATTAAGGCTTTGGGCCGACCTATGACCAGAAAGCGATGGGGCCGAATTATTAATATTTCTTCTGTTGTCGGGCTTACTGGAAACGCAGGTCAGGCCAACTATGCAGCCGCTAAAGCTGGAATGATTGGACTAACCAAAAGCTTGGCTCGTGAATTTGCTGCCCGATCGGTTACGGTTAACGCTATTGCTCCTGGATTTATAGATACAGATATGACTGCTGGTTTAGATGATCGAATTAAAGAAGTCGCCTTAAGCACAGTTCCATTGAAACGATTTGGGAAAGTCGAAGATATCGCAGAAATGGCCTCATTTTTATCATCCGAGAAGTCTTCTTACATAACTGGACAAGTTTTTACGGTTGACGGAGGGATGGTGATGTGAACAAGAGATAATGTTAAATTTAAACCCACTTCAAAATTATGTCAGAAAATAACGCCGATCGCGTAAAGAAAATTATTATTAGCCAGCTCAATGTTAGTGAAGAGCAAGTAACCCCTGAGGCCAGTTTTATTGATGACCTCGGAGCGGATTCCCTTGATCAAGTAGAGTTGGTTATGGCACTCGAAGAAGAATTTGGCACAGAGATACCTGAGGAGGCTGCAGAAAAGCTTCAGTCGGTTGGATCTGTAATTGAATATGTAGAGAAAAACTTATCCTCCTAGTCCCCGTTTTAGATGAGTGAGTGTATTAAATTACATCTCGCCTTCATAGTATTAGAACCATGAATCAAGTAGTTATAACTGGAGTCGGTGTTGTTTCCTCTATTGGAAATGGTATCGAAGAATTTTGGAATTCCCTGAAAGATGGCAAATCCGGAATTACCGCAGTAACTCGCTTCGAGGCTGGAGATATTGCGAGTCAGGTTGCCTCAGAGGTAACCGAATTCAATCCGGAAGATTTTATGGATCCCAAGGAGGTACGAAGAAATGATCGTTACACTCACTTGGCACTTGCTGCTTCTAGGCACGCTCTTGCCGACGCTAACTTATCTAGAGATACTCTAGTTCCTGAGAGAACTGGGGTGCTAGTTGGTTCTGGGATCGGAGGGATGGAAACAATTGAGAAGCAAATGACTACCCTTATTGAAAGAGGGCCGCGTCGAGTGTCTCCATTTATGATTCCTTCCTTAATTGCAAATATTGCTGGTGGAGTAATTGCGATTGATCTAGGTGCACAAGGTCCTAATTTTTCAGTAGTAAGTGCATGTGCTTCAGGTTCACATGCAATTGGTGAAGCATTTCACATGATGCAGCGTGGATTGGCAGATGTTATTTTCGCTGGGGGAAGTGAAGCTGCAGTTACCCGTATCGGGTTTGCCGGATTTTCATCAATGAAGGCAATGAGTACGAAGTTTAATCATGAACCTTCCCGTGCATCCCGTCCATTCGATGCAGATCGCGATGGTTTTGTAATGGGAGAGGGGGCGGGCGTCTTAGTCTTGGAAACCAAGGAGCACGCAGAAAAGCGAGGTGCTCGTATCTATGCTGAGATAGTCGGATATTCTGCAACCTGTGATGCATTTCATGTTACTACCCCAGATACAGAAAGTAAGGCTTTGACCAAGTGCATGAACCAAGCATTAGAGGAAGCAAAGATTCCTAAAGAGCATGTTGCTTATGTTAATGCCCACGGTACATCCACACCCTACAACGATCGTTCTGAAACCGTTGCCCTTAAAAATGTATATGGTGATTATGCTAAGAATGGATTATGCGTGAGTTCTACAAAATCTATGACGGGACATTTACTGGGAGCAGCAGGTGCAATTGAAGCAGCAGCCGTTTGTAAAGCTATTGAAGATAATGTCGTTCCGCCCACGATTAACTTGGATACCCCTGACCCTGATTGCGATCTAGATTATATCCCTAATGAAGCAAGAGATCTTGAGGTGAATGTGGCCATGAGTAATAACTCTGGTTTCGGG
>CBFHYW010000020.1:0-9808 GCA_965660135.1 Opitutales bacterium | reverse complement strand
CTCCATCGTTTTTAAAAGTGTTTAAAACTTTTTGCTGAAAGATGGGTTTAAGCTTGCTTGTAAACTCAAACTAATTACCTTGCTAACTCTTTAGTGCACCCGTAGCTCAATTGGATAGAGTGCCTGGCTACGGACCAGGAGGTTGGGGGTTCGACTCCCTCCGGGTGTGCCATTTTTATTTACTTTTACTTTCTTTGGATTTTAAGAGAAATTCTTGAAGTCAATGCTTTACATTGAAAGCATTCATTCGGTTAAAATAGGAAAATGATTTTAAAAGAGTAAATTGACTATCGACGAAAGGTAATAATTAATCAGTTTTCTTATCTTCCTCTGATTTTTTGGGAGTATCTGCTTTTTCAGCTGGTTTGGGGGCAGAAGATGTTTCTTTTGTCGGTTCTTTAGGGGAGCCTTCCTTCGATGGGGGAGAAGTAGGAACTTCTTTCTTTTCAGACACAGGTTCTTTAGAAGGATTAGAAGGCTTGTTTGACTCCTCTGATTTACTGACTACCCCTTTGGGAGCTGGTTTCTTGTCAGGGTTTTCTTTTGGCACTGATTGTGTAGGTGAAACAGATTTACTTTTCGTTTCACCAGATTTATCGGTAGGCGCCTTAGACTCTTTCTTTTCAGTTTTAACCTTTTGCTCAGAATCTACTTTTTTATTCGATTGCTCGGACTTCTTGCCATCTTTGGATTGGGGTTGAGCAGAATCTTTTTTATCTTCTTTCGCTGAGTTTTTTTCCTTCTTTTCGGAATCGTTCGTTGGGTCTTCCTTTTTTAAATGGTCTTTTTTATTTGGAGAAGCTTTTGTTTTTTTCTTTTCTTCAGCAACGCGGTTTTTTCTAGCTTCAATAAAGGAAACTATACAAAGAATGACAAATATAAGAAGTAATCCAGCGGAAAGAAGCATAGTTGTCGGTTTTAAACTTGAAACCTGAATGATCATGTATGGCTCAGATTTTAGCCAATTCATTTCACCTACCGCAGAACCAACCTTTCCTGCCACTGCGAAAAAACCAAGCAAACCGATTAAGACAGCAACATGCATGAAGTGTTTGTGGGCTTTCGGCATCTTATCTGCCCCAATTGCTAAAAGAATAAGAACGATGCCAAGAATCCCCGGAATGAAGGCAGTCCAACTTTTGTAAAAGGTAATTTTTTGATTGGGTTTAGGAGTAGGGGTTATATCAATATTCTTCCAATTGCTTGATTGAAATGTTACCGGGCCTGGAGAACCAATTTGGTCTTTAAAGATAAAGCGGATGGTGGAAGAATTAGCGTCTACTGTTGCCCAGTCTGTCTCTACTTGATCAGCTTGCCCTGCTCCTTGAAAATTTTCTGACTCCTGTTGCATTGCACTCATTGTATCTCCTTTGGATGATGCATACCAAAAGGATTTTTTTATGTAACCTCGATCCGTGGCACCCTCATCAATTGCATAGTTTCCCTGGGATGCATCTTTCGCATGATTCAAGTTCAAATTATAGGCAATCCAATATGCATGTTCTCCAGCAGCATCGCTGGATGGGAACCCAAGGTCTAGTACATGAGTTTGATTACCATCGGAAAGTGTAAACTCAGCATCTTCAGCAAGAGGCCCTTTTAATTTTAGAGATAGTCCTAAATCTTGTAAAAGGTATCCTGCGATACCTGTAAGGATAAGTAAACCGCCGATAATGAATGTAGGTACTTTAAGCATCCTAATAGGAAATTCTTTTCATCTGCTTCAGGCAAGCACGGAAATTCTTAAAAGATGATTTTTTATAATTTTTTCAATCGGAATTGATGAAATCTTTCTATAATACAGGTGAATTATGTTTTCTGAACCTAAATGCTCCACATTAGCATCTCCAATACTGGAAGAAAAAACCGATACCGAAGAACAACTTGATATTCCGTGGAAAGTAATTGTTTTGAATGACCCCGTAAACTTAATGAATTATGTGGTTATGGTTTTTCGTAAGGTTTTTGGCTATAACGAAACGAAGGCAACTAAGCATATGATGGAGGTACACGATCTGGGGAAATCAGTCTTGTGGGTTGGTGAAAGAGAGCAGGCAGAAAACTATGCCTATCAATTACAACGCTGGCGTTTGCAAACAATTCTTGAGAAAGATGATTGAATTCAGCGTTGAAGTTGAGAGTAGGATCATACGAGCAGTTCTACCAGAATTGGGTAAACTTTTTGCCTTATCTTCTAAAATTGAGGATTATTCAGAACTTTTTCCTGATTTGAATGATGAAGATTTTAAAGATGCTTGGATTCAAGGATTACGGGAAGAAGCAAAAGGTGATCGAAATGCTCTTGCCCGATTACTAAAATGTCCTCGTTTTCCTTACGGAAGAGTAGAGGTTAAAGAAGATGATGCTGAGGATTTACTCCGCGGACTTACTGAGATTCGGTTTACTATTCGCAGTACATCCCTGAAAAATTTAAGCGATGAAGAACTCGAGGGAGGCCTCACCAACTTAAAAAATTGCAAACCCGAGGTTAGAATTGGATATTTTGCGTATCTATTAATGGCTGAAGTTCAAGAAAGACTTGTGCAAGAGATTTCTTAATTTGATCTAAGAATTCGATTGTTTGCAACTGCTATGCCTCCAAGCATCGCTCCAACAATTCCGATATAGCCTTGATCCGTACCTGCTAGGTATAAATTTTCAAGTTGGGTGGAACCAGTTCTACTTTTAACTGGCGAACCATAGAGTGCACCATTTGAATGACTTGTATATTTTTTAATAGTTCTGGGAGTAAATGTATCCTTGAGCAATATTGAGTCGGTAAAATGATTTTTTTGATTCTTCCAATTGGGCAAATAGGAGAGTGCGCGTTCGAGCATTTTCGATTCACAGTCTTCTTTTTCTTTTAAGTAGGATGCTTCGTCGAGTTTATCCCATAGCATGAAGTTTGCAGGATTAGTTATCCTTAATCTGGCTTCATCTAAGCTATTATTGGCAGGGTCTTGATAATTTTCAGGCAAGCAGATGACGCCAGAGGCAAGGTCAATGCTTCCCTCAGGTTGTTCATATCGAAAGTGTTCGTTTTCATTAAAAAAAATCACGGTTTCATCCCATCCGTAATCTTGAGGTTTTCCTTCAAATACTGAAATAGTTTCAATAATAGAAAATTTTCCTTCTTCTGTTCCGGTTTTAATTGAATCTTTAAGATTTAGTAATTCTTCGGTTTCCACAACTCCGCAAGTAGAAATAATTTGATCTGCAGAAAAAACCTCACCGTTACCCATTACAATTTCTGTTGCCTTATCATTTTTGGAATTAATTTTTTTAACCTCATTGTTCATTAATCTCTTTACTCCCAATTGCTTGAGTTTTTCGACTAAGGGATCTAAGAATGCTCTGATTCCATTGTTTGGTCGAGCGAGACCCTGCTTGAAAATAGCATCAAAAAGCATTACGAAAGTGGCAAAATCAATATCGTTTTGTTGTGCCGATCCATAGTAGCAGGTCGGGCAGAGCAGCATTTCACCCAGGAGCGGGTTAGAAAAAGCTTCTTTAAGGATGGACCGAGTCGAAAGATCCGAGACATTTACTGAATAAGCATCAAAAGCCTCCATTTTTTTGAGGAAATGCTGGAGTCTGTCTTTTTCCTGGGGAAAGTTTTCTTCTACTTGTGAAAGAAAGTATTCAAAGTCATTATTAAATCGAACGTCTTTATCCGCGAATGATACTCTTGAATGACTTTGTGGATAAAGATTTAAGCTATCAAATGGAATTCTGAGTTGCCTGCATGCACGAAGTAGCGGCGAGGTTTTTCCGGATGATGGTGAAGGGAAATTGGTTACAGCATGGAGACCAACATCAAATTTTCTTCCCTTTCTGGCATAGAAGCTATTGAGCCCACCAACCACATAATGCTTTTCTAGAATAATTACCTTTTTACCGAACATGGCAAGTCTGACTGCAGCAGAAAGCCCAGAAAGACCCGCACCGATTACGGCAATATCAAAGTGATTTTCGTTGGGCAGAATGGCAGAACTTTTAACCTAAAACCAAAAGGCAAATTAGCAGTTAAGCTGCGGCACCTGCCTCGAATTTAGGAAGTAGATAGTTTCCGCAACTATCCAAAGATTCGAGTTCTCGGTATTCTGCCTCAGGAACATCAATTCCATGTTGCTTACGAAGTTCCATCACGATATCAAGGAAATCCATCGAGTCTAGATCTAGTTGATCACGCAAACGAATCTCAGGTTTAACATCACTCAAGTCTTCATCAGGAGCGATTTCAGCAATTATGTCGAGTACGATTTGTTTAATTTTATCCTTGTTCATGAATAGTTGTATTTTCCTAAATAAACTAACCTGTAAACTTTTTCAAGATAAGAACTGAATTGATTCCGAGCATACCAAAAGAATTATTGAGTATAATGTTAACTCCGCCTTCTTTTTTCTTCGGTTCATTCATCACAAGTCCAGGAATTGCACAAGATGGATCCAAATCATCAACATTTATTGTTCCATGTGCTATTCCATCGTTAAAAGATGGGATGTTACCTGCAAGCTCAATTGCACCGGCTGCACCCATGGAGTGACCAATGAAGCTTTTCGTATTATTGATTAAAGTTTTTGTGCCTTCCTGAAAAACATTCCTGAGTGCTTTACATTCCTGCTCATCACCTTGAGGAGTAGAAGTTGCATGTGAACTTACTAAGTCAATTGAAGAAGCTTCGATTTCAGCTCGACTAAGTGCCTGCCTAATGCATTCCTCCTGCCGCTCAGGATTAGGAAGAACATAATCAGTGCCGTCTGAATTAATGCGATAACCAAGGATTTCAGCAATTATGTTAGCATCCCTTGCTAGGGCGTCTTTAAGTCGTTCTAGAACATAGATGCATCCTCCCTCACTTACCACAATACCGTTCCGACCACGGTCAAAAGGGCGACTTGCTTTGGTTGGGTCATCATGAGTCGCTAATGCTCCCTGGCTTTTAAAACCTGCAAAAATTCCGTATGCCCGAATACTTTCACTTACTCCTCCTGCGAGTGCTTGATCGCATTCTCCCAAGCTTAACATTTGAACACCTTGAATAATTCCAGCATTTCCTGCTGCACAGGCAGCACCAACGGTGTAGTGTGGTCCTGTCAGACCCAGGTTAACAGTAATTTCCCCCGCAGGATTGTTGGCCACAGTTCTTGGGTTGTGATGGTGGCTCCAATATTTCACCTCTTCACTGTAATGATCAAAGAGTTGGCAAACTTCAGTTTCAGTTTCTACATTTCCATGCTCAGTAATTCCTAAATAAACTCCAACTTTCGATGGGTTTATTTCATTTAGGGATAACCCGGCATTGATTAAAGCCTCATGAGCACAATAAATTCCAATTCCCCCTGCACGAGTACCGATTCTAACTTCTTTTCTTTTTTGGTACTTGGTCTTTTCAAAGTCGCATACCCCAGCTGGTAAATCTCCCATGTTTCGAACTGGAAATGTTGTAACCCCACTTTTTCCAGCCAAAAGATTTGCTCGGAAGCTATCTAAGTCATTTCCAAGAGGACTAGTAAGGCCAATGCCAGTTATAACGATTCTTTCTTGTAACATAGAGTATTTTTAAAAGCCGGTTAGATAATTTGTAGGAAAAAATTAATTATAAGTCAAAAGCTAGATTGGCAAGACTTGGTGTAATATCAATACCTTATGCTATGCGCATCAATGCGCTTTCGCAAAGTGGCACGAGTTATTCCAAGCATGGCAGAGGCTTTGACTTGGTTTCCGCCATTTTCTTTTAATGCCCGTTGGATCATTTCCTTCTCGACGACTTCAAGAATATTAATATCCGTGGTCTCCCGTGCATTTGCATATGCAATGTCATAAGCTTCATTGGCGGAAATGGAACTGGGTGCGCTCACATTTCCCTTTTGGGGTAAACTCTCCCCAAAGGAAGGAGTCACACTTTTAGTTCCAGATACAGAAGTTTGAGGAAAAGGAGAACTTTTATCTGTTGGCGTATTTGAGGGTAGATCTGAATCTTTACTTGAATCAACAGATAAATCGTTAGCGGAAGGCATGAGGTTTTGTTCTGCCTTGCTCAATACGGTTTCCGGTAAATCCTTGGTTAGAATTCTTTTACCTTTTGAAATGACTGAGGCAGAATGCAGAACATTTTCCAGTTCTCTCACATTTCCAGGCCAATCATACTTTTGGAGAATTTCCATTGCCTCCTTAGATATTTCAGTTGTACCAGTGGAGTGATTTTTATTTAAACGCTGGAGCATGAAATCAATCAATTCAGGTAAATCCTCCATTCGATTGCGCAGGGGAGGGGTTTCGATTCGAACTACATTAAGTCTATAGTACAAATCCTCTCTGAACTCCTTCAGTTTAACCATTTCTTCCAAATTTTTATGAGTAGCGGCAATCAGTCGCACATCAACTTTTTTTGTTTTGGTCGCTCCTACACGTTGGATTTCGCCCTCTTGAATAGCCCTAAGAATTTTTGTTTGAGTGGGGAGACCCATGTCCCCAATTTCATCAAGGAATAAAGTGCCTTTATGGCAAAGTTCAAATTGTCCCGCCTTGGCATCTGTAGCTCCTGTAAATGAGCCTTTTTCATGCCCAAATAATTCACTTTCTATTAAGTTTTCAGGAATTGCTGCACAATTTACCGCATGGAATACTCCTTCTGCTCTGTAGCTGTGTCTGTGAATACAGCGAGCAATCAATTCTTTTCCCGTTCCGCTCTCGCCGGTTACCATTACAGTTGCTTCTGATGCGGCTACTTGACCAACCCTCTTCAAAACCTCTTGCATTTTTTCTCCGCTTCCTACAATACCCTCTGCGTAATCTGATGAATTTAAAAGATGCTCGTATACATCTTCTGAACTCACGGAGTCTTTGCTAGCTTTGAGAGCTCTCGCGACAAGTTCCCTTAATTTTTCTAAGTCAAATGGCTTGAGAACATAGTCAAATGCCCCGTGTTTCATTGCCTCTATCGCAGTTTGGGTCGTTCCATATGCAGTCATTAAAATGACCATGGAATTAGGGGCAGCACTACGAAGATGTTGCAGGGTTTCAATTCCGGATATTCCATCCATTCGATTATCAAGAAAAATGAGGTCTGCATCCTCTTTTTTGGCCGTTTCAATACCTTGTTCCCCGGATTCAGCCGATATGATACGGTGACCCATTGTACTAAGTACACGATCTAAGGAATACCTTATCTCTGCATCATCATCAATTATAAGAATGGAAGCTTGTTTCGAAATCACTATTATTCAAAGTTATAAAATATCAGATCATTGCTGAATGTTGAAAATGGTAAAGAGTAAAGATAGGATTTTTTTAATATGAAACCTTATTATTGACGATTTTATCAAAAAAGATAGTTTAAGACCAATGATTTGCCAGAGTAGCTCAGCTGGTTAGAGCGCCGCACTCATAACGCGGAGGTCGGCGGTTCAAGTCCGCCCTTTGGTACCATTTTAATTTAACTAAATTTATCTGGTTTTCTGTCTAACTTGCTTAGTTTTTACTAACAGTTAATTAAAACGAAAGGAAGTTTCCTTATGGACAGAAAATAATTGGAAATGATACTTTCAGATATTGAAAAGTCTAAGGGTATTAATCTCTTTTGAAGAGTCGGTTGAACAAGCTTTTCTTTCCTTTAGTTTCGTTTTTATCAGTGCTTTCACCAGAAGGTGATTGTATAAAATCTAGTTTTTCAACTTGCATATCCGGTTTTTCTTCAACTTCGATTACATCTGGCTCAATGGGTTTAGGAACATCAATGATTTGCTTTTGAATAGGCTTATTTTGCTCAGTGAATGGTTCTGCCTGCCGAACGATTCTTTGATCGGGAGGAGTTTGAGAAGTAGGTAGTGGGGTCGGGAGATCGGTTGGGTTGGTGGGGACATCGGATTTTGGCTCAATTCCTAAATCCTTTGCAATTTTCAGATTTTTTTGTTCATCAGCAACTTGATTTGGAGTCTTTCCGACATAAGTGCGAAAAACGAGGTCATGTTCAGGGTGTAACCAAAATTTGCCTGGTTTGTAAGGATTTCCTTCCCCAAATGCAAAAGCTCCAAACCAAGGTTTACCTCCAGTGATTTTTTCGCACACCAAAAAATAAGTTTGTCCCAACTGTTGTGGTATTTCTCCCCTCATTCGTAATGTTATCCAACCAGCCTCTCTATTGTTTAAACCCTGAGCTGAAAGTTGATTAACGATATCGTCGCGAGAAAGTTCCCATTCTCCATATTTTGGACCCTTATCAGGATTACCTTCCCGAACAAAACCATGCATTGAATCACCGTAATGATCTGATGGTTGAAAGTTAGGTTTTCCGAAAAGAAGTATTTTAGTTAAAATACCATTTTTTTGAGCCGTGTAGCTGAACCAATTTTTCTTCGGCACATAACTAAAGCTTGTTTCGTGTTGTTCTTTGTAAAATTCCTGAGTCTGGTCTAGTTCCTCAACATACACCGTTGGAAAGTCTAAATTTGAACGAGTTTCCAATGGTATTGTTTTTTCCGTATTTGCAGAAACTGCCTGCTTAGCTTTATCTGCCGGATCGGGAGTATCGTCCGTGCAACTGTAAAAAGCGTTTAAAACGGAAAACGAAATTAAATATTTAAGGAATTTTTTCAAAACAAGGGCAAATAGGGAATGAACATGCAAACAACTGAAAGGGATTCATGCAAGTAATTAGTAAAAATTCTCTCGTCTTTCGTGCTTAATTTTACAAATTCAGATAAATAATGGATACCCTAGCGTTTTGGTTACCTCTCATTTTTTTATTTATCTCTGCATTACTTGGTACTGCATTCAAGAGGTGCTCGCGCGATCATTGCCTTAAAAAGTTTGATGGGAGCAAAGTTATTCTTCCGGATACCCTTGGAGATTGGCAATCTGGAATTATCCGCGTTTTTGCCCAGGGGGTTGAATTAATTTACTCTCTTCCGCTAAAAGAAATTTTTGGAGAGGTTCAATCTTTGGTCATACATCCAAATGAAGTGGATAAAATACCACTCATCATAAGGCCCGCTCCCGGTCCGGATACTCGAGCGGGGGTTTTATGGGAAAAGGAATTGAGATCGATTCGTGAGCCTTCTTTTCCTAATCAAATTTACAGGATTGCAATTAATTTTTACAATATGCTCCGGGATGCATTTGGACAAGCGGCCAAAACTATTATGGGTGCAGTCAGTAAAGATTCTTCAGTAGGAAAAGTTAAAGGTGCAGATAAGCAAATGAACGAAATTGGTAGCGGCTTAACGAACTTAGTTCCTAATGCATGGGAGCCTATTTTAGAGAAATATCGTGGTCAGCGTATTGTGATCGAAAGGAAACATGCGGATGGCTTAATTAGAGAGGCCGGAGTGTTAGAGGATTACTCATCAAAGTATTTACTTGTCCGGCAAGTATCAATTGAGGATGAAACACTTCTTCAGTTTTTAAAGGATAAACAAAAGCATAAAGGTCGTGATCTTTATGATCTTTTATATTCGCGTAGTTCAACTATCATTCGTAATACTTTGAAGAGCTAATTTGGATAAGTTTAGAGTATAATCTCAACTTGACCTTGAAGTTCCAAAGTTATAGTAAATAAGCGACTTCTGTTTCGTGCGAGAAGTTTTCTTGGTTCTTTTCCTTACTCCTATTATATCGGGAATCTATCGAATGTCGTTTGCAGTCAAGCCGTAAATCGGAAGACTAAGGGCGGTACGAGGGTACCCACCTGGACCTAAAAAAGGTCATGTTACCGAGTTTACGATGCACGGCGAATACGGAAGTCACCTTATAATTTAAATCTATTCCATTTCTCTCCATACTTGGTCTTTCACACTGTAAACCATT
>CBFHYW010000019.1:0-20591 GCA_965660135.1 Opitutales bacterium | reverse complement strand
TTGATGATCAATGACGCGATTTGTTCCATTATTCGTAAGATTGGTAAACCTGATGTCTCTATCAATCGAGTGCTTACTCAGGTTCCAAACTGATTTATCTCTACATGGATGTTCAATTTTTATACTGCTTTTACCCTTTGCCACCATGTAGCAAATCTTAGACTAATATGCATACAACGGCAACGGAAAGGAACTATTGGGAAAAGATTTATTGTGAAAGAATTCTAATATCTAGGCACTTTTAAATTCGAAACCAATCTGATCGGGAAGGGGTGTAGTGAAGGAAAAGAACTCTTTTGCTCGTTCCCTCATTCTCTTTCCGTTATTTATGTAATGCCCGAGAACTCCTTGTGAGACATGACCAAGTTGGTTAGTGATTGCAATTTTGTCACCATGTAATCCGTAGTGCATACTTGCAAATGTATGACGCATGATATCCGAAGACCAGGACTCGGAGACACCTGCTTCTTCCTTTAGCCAATCAAGTCTTCTCCTAAGGTTTTTTGAATTTACTACTTTTCCTGATGATTTACAGCATCTTTGCAGAAGTTCCACAGCACAAGCCGGTATATCAACCCATCTGCTGTGTTTCACTTTCCAATCGGGGTGAATGAATAATGAAGGTTTCTCACCATTCAAATGTATATCTTTCCATTCTAAACGCTCGATTTCTGCGGTAGGTCTTAAACCACACCATAATCCCAAGATTACATAAGCCATAAGCTCTACAGGTTCACCTTTAGAGAATGTATGTTCTTGAGTGTGGATGGCGGTGAGGACAAAGTTTCTCCAATCTTTGTCGCTGAAAACTCTAGGCTGAGTAGCCTTTTTCTTCGGAGGGTCTAGCTTAATAGGGTTTTCAGGAATTATACCTTTTTTAACAGCAAAGTTAAATAAAGTCTTGGTCTTACTGAGCAGGTTGGGGGAGTAATTCTTTTTTGCAAATAGTGGCTTGAAATCATCCTCAGTGAATTCTCTTACAAGCATGTTACCAAAATTATCCGCAAGCAATCCATGCCTGTATTTATACTCGTGGATCGTAGCATCTGATGCTCCTCTAAGGTCACGGCTTCGCTCTGATTCTTTCATTTCCCGAAACTCATTAACGAGTTCAGTGATAGTAATATCTGATAAGTTTTTGCCCGCGAATCTCTTGGTAAATTCAACTGCCTGGAGTAGGGTAGTGAACTTTGTTTCCTTCAGAGCTTTTAGAGCCTGTTCTGCATCCACCTGTTGAGCAGTAGTTAGTTTAAAGGCACTTGTTCCTTGGTTGTGGAGCTTAGTTTTTAAAAGGTCAGCATATGCTAATGCCTCTTCCCTTGATTTGAATCGTTTTCTATGTTTTTTAGATCCTCCAAGCTTAAGTCCTGCATCAACTTCCCACTTGTCGTTTTGAGCAATATGTCTAATAGTACAGACTCCTTCAATGACAACGCTGTTTCTTTTTTTATTCATTAACTTAGGCATACTACTGAAAGTAGCGGATGTTCGTATGAATTACAATGAAAAGTGACAACGATCTGACAACGAAGACACTAGCCCCCATAGTTTAACGGATAAAACAGTGGTTTCCTAAACCGTAGATCGAGGTTCGATTCCTCGTGGGGGCGCCATTCTGAAAAATTGGTGTTAGTGCTGTTTTAGCTAACTACTAAATTTTGATTATTTTTTTTCTAAACGCTTGCTACAAATAGTTAAGGAGGAGAGTTTAACTAAAGTAAATTGGGTAGGGAATTTATTTTGTCTTAATATCCTTCTTCGAATGTCGATTGCTTGAAAGAGAATACTTCAGTACAATTTTCTTTTTATGGGAAACCTTTTAGAAATTATTTCAGCAATTATTCCCCCTTTGGCGCTGTTGTTAGTGGGGGGACTTTGTCGGCGATTTGGTTGGTTGCGTGTTGAGGCAGATGCTTCTTTAAGTGTTCTAACTGTTCGTGTGCTATACCCGTGCTTTTTCTTTTTTCATTTAGTTGGTAATGAGGATTCTCTTTTGCCCACTCATTTTTTAACCGTGGTAATCGCTGGTTTTCTTTGTATATGCGTAGGGTTTGGATGTGCATTAATTGTTGGCAGGCTAATGAGGATTGATAAGAAATCAGTTCCCTCCTTTTCTTTTTGTGCTGGGATTTTTAATTATGGTTTTTTTGCATTTCCTGTTGCTGCGGCAATTTTTGGCGAACAAATAATTGCGAAGATTATACTTTTTAACCTAGGGGTCGAAACCGCAATTTGGACCCTCGGGGTTTATTTACTTTCATCTGAAAAATTTAGTTTTTCACGATTAATTAATCCCCCGATAATTTCTATTATTTTGGCAGTTTTGGTTCGCGAGATTGGTGGGCAATCAATAGTGCCGCTATTTGGTTGGGAAATAATTACTTTGCTGGGAGGATGTGCAATCCCAATAGGGCTACTATTAATTGGTGGTAACTTTGCAGATTTAGTAAAGGACTTTAAGTTGTCCGATGGTATCAAAGTTGAATGTTCTGCTGTTCTAGTTCGTCTATTAATCGTTCCAGTAATCATGCTACTATATGCTTGGAAAGGACCTATTCCTACGGGAATGAACTGGTTACAAAATATTTTACTTATCCAAACTGCAATGCCTGCGGGAATTTTCGCTATTGTAATAGTGAAAAATTATTCGGGTGAATCTCAAACTGCAATGAGGACAATTTTAGCAACTATGTTTGGATGTTTGGTTACTACACCGATGTGGCTTTACATAGGTTTAAACTATGTAAGATGAGAAAACTGAAACTTAGGAGTCAATAGTCTCGTATTTTGATTTAGCATCCAAAGTTTCAAATATATTAGTTACAGCAAGCCGAAGTTTATTATACTCTTCTGCATATATAACAGAAATTAAATATTGTTTGAATTCTTTACGATCTCGGATGATTTTAAGGTCTAATTCCTCCATTTCCTGTGCAAACTTAATGTGCATTTTATCAATTTCTGAATCGAATTTTTTGTGTTCTTTTTCGATATGCTGTTTAGCACGAGCAATTGCACCAATTAAATTTTGACTGTTCCTGCAATCCTTAGATGTGAAGTCGTGGAAAGAAATGATGCCAGATGCTAGTGCTGCACTAAATGCAGTAAGTTCCAATTCTCCTTTTTGACTTTCTTTTGATGCCCATCCTTCGATTGCTTTTAGAAGTCGAGAAACAGAAGCTTTCGCTTCATCAGAATCTGAAATGTGTACGGAATCTTCGTCCATTGTAATAGAGTTGTTTGAGGTTTAAAATAAAAGGATATTCTACAATGATAATATTAAAAGCTACTTGTCAAATTTTTTTATGATATTTTATGAATTTTTCGTAACCAATAAGTTCTTTGTTTACTTTATTGCTAAGCAGAAATAAGCCAAGAATATTAGGGAATGCCATACCTAGGATCATGAGATCACTAAATTCCAATACATTAGTCGCTGTAATCACTGACCCGAGAAAGGATGAAATAAGGAATAATAATTTGTAAAAAATTGAGGATTTGTCCCCAAATAACCAAACCCAGCATCTCTCCCCATAGTAAGACCATGATATCATAGTTGAAAAGGCGAAAAGGAAAACAGCAATCGATAAGAGATAAGGAAACCAAGGAATGACGCTTGCCATGGCGGCTGAAGTCAGTGCACCCCCTTTGTTTTCATCGATATATCCCTGAAGGGTACTTTGTTCGACCGGGTCTGAGGTAAAGGTACTTGGTTCGTAAACGCCTGTAATTATTATAACCAGAGCGGTCATGGTGCAAACGACTATTGTGTCTATAAAAGGTTCAAGTAAGGCTACGACACCTTCCTCGGTGGGATGCGTAACCTTTGCCGCAGAATGAGCAATAGCGGCAGAGCCAATCCCTGCTTCATTTGAAAAAACTGCTCGCTTCACTCCAATTACGAGTATTCCTAAAAATCCACCGAATCCAGCTTCGAAGCTGAAGGCACTTTTTAAGATCAATGCAAAGGCGGACGGGATTGCCTCAACATGCATCGTCAGAATTATGATGCAGGCAAGCAAATAGATTGCACACATGGCGGGTACGATACGGGAAGCAACATTAGCTATGCCTTTGATTCCACCAATAATAACAAGGCCCACCAATGTGGTCATAATCAAACCGTAAGCCCATGGGTAGGTTTGCAAAACCGGAAAAACCGATTTGATCAAGTCGAGTGATTGAACTACCTGAAAGGCATTCCCTCCGCCAAAGGATCCCCCTATACAAAGAAAGCAAAACAATCCAGCGAGTAAGCCACCCAAGTGCTTCAGGTTAAGGTCTTTGAGGCCATCCGAAAGATAGTGCATGGCTCCCCCCATAATTTTGCCGTCCTTTCGAATTTTTCGATATTTTTGTCCAAGAACGCATTCTGTGAACTTAGAGGACATACCAAGGAAACCGACCAAAATTATCCAAAAAGTTGCACCTGGCCCCCCCATACCAATTGCAATTGCAACTCCAGCAATGTTTCCTAACCCAACGGTTGCGGAAAGTGCAGTTGTGAGAGCTTGGAAATGTGTTACTTCTCCCTTTTGATCTTTCGAGTCGTGCTTGCCCCGTACTAGGTCGATCGCGTGTTTGAAGAGCCTGAGATTCACAAAACGCATCCGAAAGGTAAAAAATAAGGCACCTCCAAGCAGCCATGCTACAATTAGCGGAAAACCTTGTTTGATTGAGATGAAACCAACTTGATTGATTTTTTGATTCTCGAGATAAATCTTGGGTGATTTTATAAAGTTTTCGTGGATAATTTTTAAACTCGGGGATTCAGGACTTAGTTCCCATCTGCCCTCCTTGAGTCGTGCTGCTTTCAAGTTTCCAATGTCAAAAGTGTAGATTCCTTCAGTTTTATTTTGGTTGGTCAGTTGACTGACTTGGCTCGATGATAAAAGGTAAACGGGAGAACCGTCTTCGTAATAATGCGTTCCAGGAATCTCCCAGAATAACAAACCCGCTATCGGGCCAACCACATTTTTTCCAAAAAATTGGTCGACTTGGTCTTGCCAGTTAATTTCTTTTGCTTGATTCGCACTAAAGCCCAACTGAAAAGTTGAAATGAAAATAAAAAAGATTGAGTACAATTTAAGTGCCTTCATTGAAATTGTTACTATCATATAAAAACGGATTGTTAGACAAATAGAATTTTACTAAGAATTGGTTTTGACGATCGTGCATGTTAGACGCACCCTAGTTATTTAAGAATATTGTATAATTGAAACTTATTGAAAAATATTTGGTTTACGAATGGTTAAAGTGGTTTTGCCTCTGCTTTCTCGTTCTTTTCTCCCTGCTTTTCCTTCAATTTTTAAACGATGAAAGTGGTATTTTCTTAAATGACTCATTTGCTGTTTTTTCCCTGCTGTTTTTTGAAATAGCGATCAATTATCTAACTTGGCTTTTTCCTATAAGTTGCTTTGTCGCCACCTTATTTACTTTTTCGTTTCTTTCGAAAAAGCGTGAATTATTAGCATTAGATGCATCTGGAGTTTCTTTTTTTTTAATTGTTCGTCCGATAATTGGCCTAGCTTTAATTTGCTCTGTATTTTCTTGGATTAGTAAAGATAGTGATACACTGATATTGGAGACGAAGAATTTATTAGGCAATGGAAACGAGCAAAATTCAACGAAATTTTCTTCTTTTCAGATGTCTTTACCAGCCGTTAATCGGACTTGGTATTTTCACAGTTTTGATATGGGAAAAAGTTTAGCCTATGGAATTCATTTATATAGTTACGATGAAAATGGAAACGACCTTTTTCGCATACGAGCAGAGTCTGGGTTTTTAACCAAGAGTGGTTGGCAATTTCAGAATGGGAGTTTTTTAGGCTTTTCTTCTGAAAAGGGAATTCCTGTGATTTCCACAGAAAATCAAATTTCTTGGCAGAAAATTCTAAATCCTGTAATTGGTGATTCTACCTTTGCTCTGCCGAGCCCCAGGTTCAATAAAGGTTTTTCCTTTCTTAAATTACCGGAGTTTTATGATGACCCCAAGAGCTTTGCTTTATTAAAAGCTAAACCTGATAGCCTTAGTTTTAGTCAATTGGATGAGTTAATTCAAAATTTCCCAAGAGAAGATTCGCAAAAACTTCATCCTTATCGCTTAAGGCGAGCTCAATTATTTTGGAATGCACCGAGTTGCCTTTTTGCAGTTCTTTGTGCTTTGGCACTCACTTTAAAAAGGGAGCCATCCTCGACAGGCTTTATCGTTGGCCTTTCTTTATTGTGGATTCTTGGTTTTTATATTCTACGCACATTCTTTGATTCATTAGGAGAAAGAGGTATCATCTCTGCTTGGTCTGCCGCAGGAATTCCGTATTTGTCGGTCTTAGGAATTTCATTTTTAGTGATTTGGAAAAATAGATAAAAACTTATTTAACCCCCAATAGATTTTTGCTTATTCGACTTCTCTTAATTGGATACTCTCCACAATTTTTCCGGATGCAAATACATTTGTAACGGTAATCAATTGATCCCCATTTTGTACCCAGTTTTCATCTTTGAGCTTAGCAATAGCATTTTGAATGGTGAGTTCGGGATCCGCTGAGAAATCCATATGAAAGGGTTCAATTCCCCAAATTAATCTAAGCCTTCGGTGCAATCCATCAACATCTGTAAAGGCAAATAACGGAGCACCATTTGGACGAAGTGCACCCAGCTTAGCAGCTAAGTCCCCACTACGCGTAAATACGAGTACCGCAGAATTCTTCATCTTCATTGCCAGCATGGCCGCAGATCGAAGCATTTTGGCTTTAGATCGAAAAAGTTTCAGTTCTTCACTTAAGCCGGGTGTAATTTCAGATTCTATCCGCGAAGCAATACGGTTTAGGATGTTTAAGCATTCAAGTGGTTGTTTACCAGTTGTCGTTTCTCCACTAAGCATTAAGCAATCTGCTCCTTCGTTTACAACATTCGCCACATCGCTTATCTCTGCACGGGTCGGGACAGGTGATTCTATCATTGATTCAAGCAAATGTGTTGCAACAATCACGGGTTTTCCGTTCGCCAAGCATGCTCCGACCGTTTTTCTTTGAATGATGGGTAGCTCTTCAAATGGGCATTCGATACCTAAGTCGCCTCTTGCTATCATAATCGCATCAGAGGCAGTGATAATTTCATTTATGTTCGAAACTCCTTTTTGATCTTCTAATTTTGCGATAATTTGGGCATCTGAATTATGGTCACTGAGAAACCTTCTAAATATATCGACTGCATCAGCATCTCGGGTAAAGGACAGGGCAAAGTAGTCATGCTTACATTCAATTCCAACCAATGAATCTCTTCTGTCTTTTTCGGTTAAAGAGGGCAGTCCAGTCTCAATCCCTGGTAAATTAACATGCCTTCGACTCTTTAGAATCGATTCTTGCAAGACTTTACAACGAATTTGCTTGGATGACGATTGAATGACCAAAAGAGGAATTAGGCCATTATCCAATAAAACCGTATCACCAGATGTTAAATGATCCGCCAACTTGTCGTAGTTTACCTCAATTTGCCAAACATTATTAGAAATTGGTGGGTGTGGTTGTGCTTCAAAAACAAGATCGAGCAAGTCATCTTTTTTCAGTTCAATGTCATCTTGTAAATAACCTGTGCGAATTTCAGGACCCTTTACATCCATCATGATGGCAGGTTCCCTGTTAAGCCTGATGCCAACAGATCTAATTCGTGATGATATTTCACGAACCCAGTCGTGGTCTGCATGTGCCATATTCAAGCGACAAACATCTACTCCTTGGATGATTAATTTTTCAAGCATTTCTTCGCTTTCAGAGGCAGGGCCTATGGTCGCAATTACTTTTGTTTGGCGTATAAGTTTTTTCATATTCGAATCGATTTTGCAGTGGTTGGGTCAACTACAAAAGTAGAGAACCTTGAACCTTGACCTTTTAACTTTGAGAATCTTTGCCGTACTTTAGTAATATCGTTACAGTCTTTGCTTAGATGCATGAGAAATATTTTCTCCCAACAACTGCCTTCTATGGATTCAAGCATGTCAAAGGTGTTATCGTTTGATAGGTGACCATGCCTGCCTCTTATTCTTTGCTTTAAGCTCCATGGTCGCTTTTGGTCTTCCTCAAGCATTTTTGAGCAATGATTTGCTTCAACTACTAAAATTTTTGCCTGCCTGATCCTCTCTTTTACTAAGGTTGGGACATACCCTAAATCAGTAACCCAGGCCAAGCTAGAGGGCGGATTAAATAAATCATCCTCTCCCCACTCAAATAAGAAGCCTACTGGGTCATATGCGTCATGTGGCACGCTAAATGGATGAATAGTGAAAGGGCCAAAAGAAAATTGTTTTCCTGTTTCAAATATCTTCCAGTTTGGTCTCTTTTGTAGCTTAGGCTGTAACGCTTGGATGGTATCTTGATTTGCAAAAAAGGGAAGTCTGCCAAATTTAGATAATCCGCGAACGCCGGCTGAGTGGTCATTATGTTCGTGAGTTAGGAAAACAGCATCTAACCCTTCTGCAGAAACTCCTTCTTCTTTTAAGAGAAGTTCAAGTTTTTTACCCGACATTCCAGCATCAATCAATATTGATGAGCCCGCAGCTTGCAATAATGCTGCGTTTCCCGAACTGCTCGAACCAAGAATCTTAAAATGTACATCCACGATATGATTCAATAAGGTTAAGTATGTGGATTAGCCAACAATAAACCGATAAAACTTTTTAGAATGAAAAATGACTGATGAAATATTTGATGTAGTAGACTTGAACGACCGAGTTCTTGGTCAAGCTTCGAGGAGTGAGATTCATAGAAATAATCTTTTCCATCGTGCTGTTCATATCTTTGTTGCCAGAGCTGACAATTGTTGGGTTTTGCAGCAAAGATCCAAGAGTAAGGATCTTGATCCATTGTTGTGGACAAGTAGCTGCTCTGGACATGTTGACGCTGGAGAGAACTATTTATGTGCCGCTATTCGAGAGTGCGAAGAGGAGCTTGGAATTGTTGGCTGCGCAGAATCTTTCGTAGAGGTTTTTCGTGCCAGTCCATGTTGCGAAACGGGCTACGAGTTTGTAAGAGTTTACATATTAAGGCACGAAGGTTTTTTGCGAATTGATGAGCGTGAAGTCATTGCATTGGAGGAATATTCCTTCAATGCAATCGAAGATTTAATAAAGTTAGCTCCGAACACTTTTTCGGGTTCTTTTTTACATTTATTTCCTTTTATTAAAAAGGGAATTTGTTCACATAAAAGCCGTTTGTCCTGAATTAGAATCTGAAAGTGCAGATAATCCAGAAACTTCCCACCCTTTCGGCGTAAGTACTCGTCCTTGAGATGTTCTTTTGAGATAGCCTTCTTGAATCAAAAAAGGCTCATTTACCTCCTCCAGTGTATGCTCTTCTTCGCCAACTGCAACCGCCACTGTTCCTAAGCCTACCGGGCCACCTTTGTAATTCCCAGCGATTGTTTTAATGATCCTTTTATCCATTTCATCAAGTCCTTGACTGTCGATTTCAAGTAATTCTAAAGCCTCATTCGCAATTTCTCTAGAGATATCTCCATTTGCCCTTTGTTGAGCAAAATCTCTAGCAAAATGAATTAGATTGTTTGCAATTCGAGGAGTTCCTCTCGCCCGACCCGCAATTTCATCTGCCCCTCCTTGATCGATAGTACAATTTAATAAATCACAACTTCTGAGAACAATTTTAGTCAAGTCCTTTCGGTCGTAGTAATCTAGCCTTGTTTGCAAAGTAAATCTGCTTCTCATCGGAGAGGTAAGTAGGCCCACTCTTGTTGTTGCGCCAACGAGGGTGAATCGGGGGATATCAAGTCTTACGCTCCGAGCATTAGGACCTTGATCAATCATAATATCAATACGAAAGTCTTCCATTGCTGAGTAAAGGTATTCTTCAACTGTTTTGGGAATTCGATGAATCTCATCAATGAAGAGAAGATCCCCTTCTTGTAAGTTTGTAAGTAAACCAGCTAAGTCTCCCGGTTTATCAATTACTGGGCCAGAGGTCACTCTTACTTCTCTATCCATCTCTCGACCAATAATGTGTGCGAGCGTTGTTTTACCTAGACCTGGAGGACCACAAAGAAGAACATGCTTTAGCGGTTCATCTCGATTAACTGCTGCCCCAACCATGACTTTAAGTCTTTCGATTGTCTTTTTCTGACCCGTAAAGTCGCTAAAAGAGGGCGGGCGCAATGCCGCATCTATATCTTTACTTAAATGCTCTGATTGATCTTGAGACCTTTGGCTTTCTGATGGATCCTCATTCATGGATATATATTAGGTTATGGGGAATAAGAAATGGGCAAATCCTTTTCAGCAATTCTCTCAACAATTCCTCCTAAGCCTTGAAGTTTTTTTTCAAATGAATCGTATCCGCGATCAAGGTGATAAATTCTTTGCACCCAAGTTTCTCCCTCAGCAGCTAGACCTGCAAGAATTAAAGCTGCACTGGCTCTCAGGTCAGAAGCCATAACGGGTGCACCGGTTAATTTATTTTTGCCTTTTACTAAAGAGCTTGCACCTTCCATTGCAATATCTGCCCCCATTCTCATCAGTTCTGGGACATGCATAAACCGACTAGGGTAGACTCTTTCCGTTAAAATACTTAAACCGTTTGACTTGCATGCAAGGGCACAAGTTTGTGCTTGTAAGTCAGTTGGGAAACCAGGGTAGGGGAGAGTGATTATCTCTAATGAATTGAGCTCCTGTTGAGAAAGGCTGACTTTTAATTGGCTGGGAGACTTTGTTTCGATGCTTACTCCACTTTCTTGCATTACATTTATAAAACTCCCTAAATGTTCGGAGACTGCACCATTTATGGTTATTTCACCCTGAGTAATTGCCGCGGCTATTGCGTAAGTTGCCGCTTCAATTCGGTCGGGAATTACCTTATGTGTACATCCACATAATTTTGAGACTCCTTCAATTGTTAAAAAGTGTGAACCAATACCTACAATATTAGCTCCCATTTTTACCAGCATGTTACACAAATCAATAATTTCAGGTTCGCAGGCCGAGCTTTCGATTGTAGTTACTCCAGGTGCTAGAACAGAGGCCATGATGGCATTACTTGTTCCAGTCACAGTGCTCCCATGACGCCCCCCAAGGAAGATTCTGTTTCCTTTAAGGTTTGTTCCATTAACCTTCACGATCCCACGATCTAATTCGACATTTGCACCAAGGCATTCTAATGCACGGATATGCAAATCAATTGGGCGCTGTCCAATAACGCAACCTCCTGGCATTGGAATTTCTGCTTTTTTTAATCTTCCTGTAAGAGGACCTAACAAACAAATCGAGGCCCTCATTTTCCTAACCAATTCATAGGGAGCACAGTGTGTAATATCTAAAGGCTTAATTTTCCATGTGGTTTGATCTAATTGTTCAACATCAGCCCCGAGTTCGGATATAATTTCAGCCATAAATCTTATATCGCTCAAATCGGGCACATTTTCTAATATACTTTCCTCAGAGCTTAGCAGAGTAGCTGCAAACTGAGGAAGAGCTGCATTTTTAGATCCGCTTATTTGGACAGTCCCTACGAGAGGGTGTCCACCAATAATTCTAAATAATTCCACCTGGAAAACTTATGTGGATAATTTAGCCACCAAAAATCTTGGATAAAAAGCTTCCCAGAACTGACTTCTTCGGTGCCTTATTTTCTTCCTTATTAAAATTTGTTTTTTTTCGCTTCTCGTTTGTTCTATTTTTAGATTGATTCTGTTTTCTCCTTCGGGGTTTATTTTTTTGGGAAGATGAATCTCGTTTGCTACTATTTTCCTTATTTTTATTTTCCCCTTTATTGGTAGAATCTTTGGGCGGGTTGTCCCGATGATCTCCATTACGTTTAGGCTTTCGGTGATTGGGATTTCTGGCCTTTGGGGATCGACGGTTTTCATTTCTCTCCCTTGGGGAGTTTCTTTGGTCAGGTCGTTCTCTTTTGGGACTACGGTTATCGTTACCCTTGTGTTGACTGGGTTTGGCATTGGATAAATCATCTACAAGCTTTTCATCAGTCGATATGATTTCACCAAATGGTTCTTGATTTTGACTGTTTGTAGAAGATTTTTCTAATGGTTTTTCATTGGCGCGATACCAACGTGAGCGAAGTCTTGATTTCATGTGTTAATTAATAATGTAAGAAGGGTTTAATTTTATGATAAATATTTAAATGATTTCTAGTTAAGTAGTAATTTGCCAACCTGATTATTTATAGATGGATTTATTGTATGAAAATAAATTTAGTTATTAGTGTAACAAAGAAGCAAGAAGTGTAAAGAAGTCATCCCTATAAACCTAAAACCACTTGCTTAATTGATACAATTCACTTCTTATGAATGATATGGATAAGCTTGAAAATATCTTTGAACTGCAAGAACAACTGAATAGCAGAATTGGTGTAAATATGAACGATATGTCTGATGAGGATAGAACAAAATGGATCCTCAATTATGTACGAGCAATGCAGCAGGAACTTGCCGAGTTAACCGATTCTGTACCTTGGAAATGGTGGGCAAAATATCAAGAATTTGACAAACAGAATGCAAAAGTTGAAATTGTTGACTTATTTCACTTCCTTATTTCTTTGGCACAGGTAATGGGTATGAGTGCTGATGACGTACATGAAGCCTATCTAAAGAAAAATAAAGTGAACCATAATCGCCAAGACTCAGGATATTCATCCAAGGACGAAAATGATTCAAAGCATATCTAAAGATATGCTTTAAGTGGAAAAAATTAAAGGTTCAACTTGCTAAAGCAGCAAGCATCGCAGAACAGCGAGATTTTTTGCGGGAGACTTTATTTGCATGAACTAGAGAGGACTTTTTAGCTTTTTCTAAAGCTGATATAAAAGCAGATGATGCGTCTTTCGCTAAGCTAGAATCTTTCGACTCGAGAGCTGTCTGGAATTTCTTTTCAAGAGTCTTTAATCTGCTAATAACCATGCGGTTTTGCAGATAGCGTGCTCTGTTTTTACGAATATTCTTAATTGCTGACTTAGTATTTGCCATAAGGGGTCCTTATTATCGAGAATTGTAAGGGTTAGTCAATTTTAAAACATTTTGAAAAATGAATCCGGGAAGCTATAAGCCAGATTCTGTTTCATGACGATTGTCAATTTGTCATTCATTTATCTATCAATTTGCATTGATCCTTCTTGATTGAAGGTGCGACGTACCCGAAACCATAGAGCGGGCAACTCCGTTTCCTATTTCGCCTTGCATCGAATTGGGTTTACATAGCCCACTTAGTTGCCCTCGTGGCGGTGAGCTCTTACCCCACCATTTCACCCTTACCTTAGGAATAAGGCGGTTTACTTTCTGCTGCACTAGCCGTGAACTTATCTTAAAATAAGCCCCCCCCGCTTTCACGGGGAATTCTGCCCTGTGATGTCCGGACTTTCCTCTATTCATGCTAAAGCATAAACAGCGAATGACCGCTTCCCGGAAATTATAATAAAATGATATTTGAAAGTACAAAATTAGGAATCGTCAGCGTTCAGAGTATACAATTCTTCCGCATTGATCGCAATGTGTCAGCTTTTGCTCCACAAGGGCTGAGGAGACTACATCGTTGGAAACCCGTAAGTTACACCCCGAGCACTTTTGATCTTCAAGTGGTGCAATGTATGGTGGTCGAGATACAACTTTTTTCGTTCGGTCGTAACCAGATAGCAAAGTTGGTTCAACTTCTGCTCGAGAATCCTCAACTTCTTTTTCCAATGTTTTTAATTCGATCTTTAATTCTTCGCCTCTCTCTAGGAGTTGAATTTTATCATTTTCTAGCAATTTTACTTTTACTGAAATTTTTTCTGTCGCAATTTTTGCTGTTTCCCTAGCTTCGTCAATTTTTACCAAAATACCAATTTGTTCGTCTTCTTTTTCCGATTGAAGTCTAAGCAAGTTTGCAATTTCGTTTTCTAAAGCTTGGTACTCTTCATTTTTTTTAACTTCTAATTGTTTGTTTTTTTGTCGATCGATTTGCTCGGACAACGAATTAATTTCGTTGTCTAGGCTCTTGCTTTGAATTTCCAAATTTTGCAATTCTTGGGTTGCAGATGCAATCGTATCATTTTCAAGCTGAATTTTGGATTCTAGTTGGACGACAAGGTGCGGGAAATTCGAAAGTTCTAAAGCCATTGCCTGTTTTCTACGATCTCGGCTATGTAATAAGAGAAGTTTTTTGAAATCTGAGTTATTTGAACGCATTGATTGGGGTTGAAATTGTTAAAATATGAATAATTAAATTAATCATGAATATATAGTTCATGAGTGACAAGGATTTAGCATCGATTAAAATTTTTTATAGTTGCCTGTGTTCTATGTGCCATAAAACATAGACGATATGTCAGATACTAAATACAAGAAATGCATTGATGATGCCATTCTTTCTTTTGCTCTTGGTGACGAGATTGAAGCAAAAGAGGCTTTGCTGAATGTATTAGATTCGAATCCAACAAGTTTAGATGCCTTGCGAGCGGTGGCTGAAGTGCTTTTAGCTCTCAATGAAATTGATTCATCCGAGTCATTTTGCAGGCGTGCACTTGATCTTGAGCCGGATGATTTAACCTCTATGGTTACTCTGGCTCGAATTTTAGTAAAAAAAGGTGATAAAGAAGGTGCCGAGGATGCCTCGGCAAAAGCGAGAATACTTGGTTGGAAAGAGGAGTTAGCCGATGGTAATGAATAGATTTTTGGCATACAAAATTTTAAATACCTTTACCAAAGTAAATAATTGTTTATTTTAAAAAAAGCCCATCTTTGTGGTCACTGCGAAAAGTATTCCTTGCGAATATTTTGCATACATTGAAAAATTTTAGCCTTTTAAAAATTTTATGAAAAAACATAGTCTTGAATTTGAAAAACCATTGTTAGATCTTGAAAAACAGTTGGACGATATTGTTAAGTCATCTCATGATTCTGATTTAGACTTTTCTACTGAGATTAAAGCGATTGAAAAGAAGATCGAACTTACAAAAAGAGATGTGTACTCAGATTTGACTCCGTGGCAAAAAGTTCAGTTATCAAGACACCCGAATCGCCCATATTCCATTGATTATATAGAACGTATCTTCGTTAATTTTGAGGAACTGCACGGAGATCGATCTTTTATGGATGACGAAGCCATTGTGGGAGGACCCGCGACAATTGATGGGCTGAAGGTAATGATAATCGCTCAGCAAAAAGGTAGAAATACCGATGATAATTTGAAACGAAACTTTGGCTGCCCTAATCCTGAGGGCTATAGAAAAGCTTTACGACTGATGAAGATGGCCAATAAATTTAGGCTTCCTATTATCTCGATTATCGATACTCCTGGTGCATTTCCTGGCATCGGAGCAGAAGAACGGCATGTCGCCGAAGCAATTGCCGTAAATCTTCGAGAGATGGCAGCAATGGAGGTGCCAATTATTTCAATTGTGATTGGTGAAGGAGGATCTGGGGGAGCATTGGGGATAGCAGTTGCAAATAAAGTACTCATCCTTGAAAACGCTTATTATTCCGTCATTTCACCTGAAGGTTGTGCAGCTATATTGTGGAAGGATCGTGCTTTTTCATCAAGTGCAGCAGAGGCCCTAAAATTAGATGCATCGGAGTTGCTGAAACTTGGTATCGTTGACAAGGTTATTACAGAACCAATAGGGGGAGCTCATCGGGATTGGGATGAAACGGCCAAGATTGTTAAGCAATCCTTATTGGAAACACTTTCAGAATTGAATAATAAAACCCCGGAGCAAATTACTTTACAAAGGTATGAGAAATTTCGTTCGATGGGAAAATTTTACGAGAATTGAAAAATTTGATTAAGGGCGGAATCGCTGATTTTCGCCTTGATCATTTTCATCGATAACTCCAATTATATCATTTCTCAGGCGAATTCTCATTTTTTGAGTTGATTCAATTTGTCGAATTAAATTGTTATTATTCATATTCAGGTTTGATATTTGACGATTATAATCAATTTCCCGGTCTTGAAATTCTGTGAGTTCGCGAGCAAGGCGAATATTTTCTGATTCAAGATTTTTTAGGTTGTTTTGCATTATCATCTCGCGTCCAGCTATGTTGCTCAGTTGAGATTGAAGTTGTTCTGCTTCTTGGGCAAGTAATTGGTATTCTTTAGAACCCCTATCTCGAAGGCTAGCTACTTGTCTATTCAGTTGATTATTTTTATCTTCTGCTGTTCTCAGGTTTTCATTAAGGATTCGTTCATTGGCGATAGCTTGACCAAGTTGAATTTCAAGCTGGCGTGCCTTATCTTTGTAGAACATAGATTCTTCTGTCAGGGAGCTAGACTCTTCAAGGAGTTGTTTGTTTTGAGAGTCAATATCCCGTAACTTCCCTACAAGTGCTTGTTCGTTTGTATTGATATCCTGTAATTCGACTCTCATTAAATCGATCGCCTGTTTCATTCCTTCATTCTCTGCTTCCAAAGAGTTGGACTTAGATAACAGCATTTCGTTTGCATCTCTAAGTCCGGTTAATTGTTCAGCAATCCTGTTCTCCTCTATACCTAAAGAAGTCAATTCAGAGCGAAGGATTGATAGCTCTCCTTTCATTGCCGAATCTGAACTTTTAAGGTTTTGGTTTTTGGAATCAAGGTTAGCAATTTCTCGCTTTAGATCGTTATTGATGGAGTTGAGGCTATCCATTTGCTCACTTTTTCTCGAAACCTCAAATTTAAGTTCGTTGGATAATGCCCTTAATGAATCAATCTCTTCTCCAAATGCTTCGGAATTTATTTCAAGATTTCTATTTTTGTCTTTTAGGATTTGGTTCTCATTATCTAAAATAGAATTTCGGTCTTTAAGTAAGCTTTCTACTCCGGTTAACCTTACAACTTCGTTTTTCAAATTGGTAACATCATCTTGGAATTTGATTTCTTTGCCTTCCAGGAGTTTGTTTATTTCGTCCTTGCTCCTAATTCTTGATTCAAGGTCTGCTATGCGCGAGGCACTACTTTCCTTATCAATAAGAAGAGTTGAGTTTTTTTGGGTATTGGATGCCAGTTCTTTTTCTAATCTGCTAATTTGAGTAAGGAGCTTTTTATTGTTCGCAGAAAGAATGTTGTTATCTGTGGATAAATCATTTGCCCTCCGTTGAATAGTGTTCTTGCCCAATTCTAAATTCCTGATTTTGGAATAGTTCGTTTTTTCATTTGAATCGAAGGTTTTTTGAGCATTTTCAAGCCTTCTATTCTCTGAAGTAAGCTCTTTATTCCTTTGGACTAATTCCTGTTCATCGGCTTTTAATTCTAATAATTGTTTTCTGAGTCGGGCATTAGTATCGTCAAGGTATTGATTACTGGTAGTTGCTCTGACTCCTTCGGCTTTTATCTTAGAAAGTTGATTTTCTAAGATGGCCGCCTTCGCGAGTGCATCATTTAGTTCCGATCTAAGTTTTCCTTCTTGTTCAATATTACCGGTAGGCGCATTTTTTTGTGCGATAATTATGAGGCGTGTTTTTTCGATGAGGGCATTGTGTTTCGCGACCAATTGATTGTATTGTTCGACTAAATACTCAGGGTCACGGAGTTGTATATCTGTCTGCGCCTTGGATATGCCAATGGTAACGAAAATTGAACCTATTATAAAGATTGGGCTAAGGAGTTTCATATCCGGAAATTAGGGTAAAAGATTTTGAACAATAGATGTTTATTTCATCAAAAAGAGCTGAAAACAAGAAGAAATTTATAGCTTCTGAAATAATAGCTCACAACTGGCAAGTTGATGCTCGATATAGTTTATCATTTATTGCAGAAATTAGATCATCTTCCAAAGGAAATAATGAAATATGAATTTTATTAACCAATAGTTTGTCCGCTTGCCGTAAAATTTTATAGAGACTTTTCGCAATATCTTTCGTTTTACCAGATTCTGATAAATATAGAATTATGGGCTTTTTGCTAAGTGAACGGTGGGGTGTTTTGGGGCAGGGTAATATAACTACATCCCCAGTTTCAATTGTTTCGGAAGAAAACATTTTTTCGATCGAAGAATGAAGATTGAGAGGTGTGTCAGGAGCGTAATGCTTACTGCCTTGGCCGGGTGACTTTTTTCCTGACAACAAATCCTTCTCGGTGGATGTCCCTGTGCTTGAGGATTCAATATTGAATCCTAAGACACCCTCAATGTCTAACTTAGTTACTGGCCCAAATCTTAATATTTGTGGGATAGTTGTGGTTAAATCTAGTACGGTTGATTCAATCCCAAAGTCGCATTCCCCTCCGTCTAATATAGGTGGACACTTATCTCCAAATGCATCAAGCACATCTTGGTAATTTGTCGGACTTATTTTGTTTGCAAGATTCGCACTGGGGGCGGCAATAGGAATCTTTGCCCGAGTAATTATTTGCCGAAACAGAGGGTGAGAAGGCGATCGCACCGCGACAGAATTTCGTCCCGATGTGACTTCCAAGGGAATGCATTTTTTTTTGGGCAAGACCAAGGTCAGGGCACCTGGCCAAAATGCTTTCGCCAGTTTGACACTAAGTTCATTGGTTTTACAAATTTCATCTGCAGAATCATGATTCAATACATGAACAATTAAAGGATTGTTAGCTGGTCGACCTTTCAATTCAAAAACTTTTTTAACCGCGGCAACAGAAAATGCTGAGCATGCAAGTCCATAAACAGTTTCCGTTGGGACAACACAAATTTCGGACCGAAGCAAGTGTTCGGTACAATCAACTAAGTTCATTCAGTTGAACAAGTATCCTGAGATACTTGGAATCTTAAAGCTAGAGAGCGAGTTGCATGTGGCGGGATTTCTTAATTAATTTAGAAACCTTACGCTGCTGCATGGGAGTCAAACCAGTATATTTTCTTGGTAAAATTTTACCCGTGTCCGTTGTGAACCTGGACAATGACTCTACATCTAAAAAAGTAAAGTTTTCGGGATTTCGACTTTTCGCTGGTTTTGTTTCTTCTGAACTCATACCCCTATAAAATAGAATTTAAATGTCATTTGCAAGTTCGTAATTTTTACCTTTTGATCTATCGACAGCATAATTACAACCTATCCAAAAATCTTGACATTTTTAACATTATAGCTTCTAAACTATCTCAAAATGAAAGTAGTGTCCTCAATTAAAACTCTTAAAACCCGTCACCCCGATTGCAAAGTTGTTCGCCGAAAAGGTAGACTTTATGTAATTAACAAAACGAATCCTAGATTCAAAGCAAGACAAGGTTGATATAATGAAAAAAGGCATACACCCCACAAATAATCCAGTGTGTTTCAAGGATGTTTCAACTGGGAGAAAATTTGTTACTCGTTCTACTGTTAAATCTAAGAATTCAGAAAACATAGATGGTGTTGATCATTTTCTTCTAGTTCGTGATGTAACCATGGATTCTCATCCTGCATATACTGGTGAAAAGAGATTTGTAGACACTGCTGGTAGGGTTGAGAAATTTCAGAGTAAATTTTCAAGAAAGCGAAATTAGGATTTTGCTTTCTTTCGTTTAGTTTGCTAAGATCCTATGTGAAGTTTGATCTTCACACCCATGTATACCTCAGTAAAATGTTTAGCACTTTTACTATTTACTAATACACTTTCTAGTGAAATGGCTTTCATTAACGAAGGCAGATTTAATATGGGGCAGAAAAATAATCTTGATGATGAAGTTCCTGTTCATCGACTATTTGTTTCTGCTTTTTTTATTTCGCAAAATGAGGTTACTTTAGGAGATTGGAAAAAGGTTGTAGTTTGGGCAGAATATAACGGTTACAACTTTAGTAATCATCAATATGATCCAAGACCCGGAATAGATCGATCTGGCGATATACAACCTGATCAGTTTCCGATGAATTCCATAACTTGGTATGATGCGGTAAAATGGTGTAATGCAAGATCCGAAATGGAGGGACGGACTCCCTGCTATTATTTAGACACTCAACACAATATTGTTTATCGAAAAGGCAAGGAGGATATAGATTCAGATATGGTCAATTGGAAGGCTTCTGGCTTTCGTTTACCTACGGAGGCCGAGTGGGAAAAAGCTGCACGTGGAAAATATTCGGGCTATAATTATCCATGGGGAACCAAAATTGACGAATCAATGGCTAATTATAAAAATAGCAAAGATCCATTCGAGTCTGGCATTGGGGGGATTTCACCAATCGGTTATTATGATGGTAACCAAACGATACATTTAAGCAAGAATCTTGAACTCTCTAATATGAAAAATAGCAATGGTCTTTATGACGTAATTGGCAATGTTAGTGAATGGTGCTGGGATTGGTATGATGAAGGGTGGTATAAAAAATCAAAATCTAAAGTGCAGGATACTACAGGACCTACATTTTCAGAAGCTACAAAGTATACTTTTGAAGGAGTTCCCCTTGATGGTAAAAGAAAGGTGCATAGGGGAGGGGCATTCGATGATGGACCTACTGATGAAGGTAAACCCCTGAGAATTGCATTCAGGCATGTTGAATATCCCCATTCTTACCAGTGGACCGTCGGTTTGCGTTTTGTGAGATCAAATGTTGAGGATGAATTATGGTTAGGAATGGACAGTTTTGATAATTACCCCAATTGGTATTTTGTAAATTGGTTTGGTTATTTTTATCAAAAAAACTCACGCTGGGTCTTTCATACGCAATTTGGTTGGATTTAC
>CBFHYW010000018.1:0-20889 GCA_965660135.1 Opitutales bacterium | reverse complement strand
ATGTAGCATTTAAGATTGCACCCCGGATTAATGCATGCGGACGCCTAGATGACGCTGAAGTAGCGACCTCTCTTCTCCTTGAGACAGACCAAGAAAAATCAAAGCTTCTTGCTCAATCAATGAATGATTACAACGAAGAGCGAAAAGGCATAGAATCCAAATTAACTGAAAATGCACTCCAACAGGCTAAAAATTCGTTTTCAAATCGTCCGGCTGCTGTTGTATGCGGGCAAGGTGAATATTGGAATCCCGGCGTGGTCGGAATAGTAGCCGGAAAACTTTCTAGTTCTCTAGGTAAGCCCTGTATTGTTTTGGCACAAACTGATAACGAGTGTAAAGGATCTGGGCGGGGTGTAGAGGGGGTAAACTTGGTCCATAGTTTAGCTCAGTGTGCAAAATTTCTATCCCACTGGGGGGGACACCCTGCAGCCGTGGGGCTAACCTTGCCAAAGCACAACTTAGAAGCTTTTAAAGAAGAATTTATTAAAGTAGTTGAAAATGATACGGGCGGTTCATTTCCAGAACAGTCACTTCGAATTGCAACGACTGTAAAGCAAGAGGAGGTTCAAGAATCATTACTCGACGACCTGAGAAATTTAGCACCCTTTGGTCAAGACAACCCAGAGCCAATTCTCGCAATTAAAAAAATCCGTTTAGCAAATGAGCCAAAAAAAATCGGAACAGGAAGCCACTTTCGTTTCTCTATTCACAATGGTAGTAGTGCAATTGCAGGAATTGCGTGGAATATGTCAGACAGAATCCCCCCAACCTCAACTGATCTAGATTTGGCTTTTCGACTAAGATGGAACTACTGGAATGGTCGAAAAAATCCGCAGATAATTTTAGAAAATTGGCGAGTAAGTAATTAAGGGTTAATTTGTTCCTCAATGTAGGAAATAGCTTCGTCCTCAGATAATCTTTGCTGTTTCATTGTGTCACGGTCTCTAAGTGTTATTGAACCATCGCCCTCAATGGTTTCAAAATCAACGGTAACTCCAAAAGGAACTCCGACTTCGTCGATTCTTCTATACCTTCGGCCTATTGCACCGCTCTGATCAAAAATAACATTCCACTTACGCTGAAACCGTCGATAAAGTTTTTGTGCTCGCTCAACAAGCAAGGGTTTATTTTTTACCAAAGGAAATACTCCAACCTTAATTGGGGCAATTCGAGGATGAAAGCGTAAAACAGTTCTTTTTTCGCCCTCGACTTCCTCAATTTGATAAGCGGAACAGATCACAGCTAGGAAAGTGCGATCGACTCCTAAACTTGGCTCTATTACGTGCGGCAGGTATTTTTCTTTTCGCACTTCATCAAAATACTCCAAGTTTTTCCCGGAATGCTGTTGATGCTGGGTTAAATCAAAATTTCCACGTGCCGCAATTCCTTCCAGTTCGTGTTCCCCGAAAGGAAATTTAAAAGTTATGTCAGTACATGCTTTCGCATAATGAGCGAGCTTTTCGCGGGGATGCACTTCCTCGCCCAAGAAATCTGTTGTTAATCCAATACTGCTAAACCATGACATTCTTCTATCAATCCATTCCCTATGGTAACGGGGCCAGGCGTCTTCGTCAGGTGGGATAAAATACTCAATCTCCATTTGCTCAAATTCCCTTGAACGAAAGATAAAATTTCGAGGAGTAATTTCATTACGAAAAGCCTTTCCAATTTGAGCGATACCGAAAGGAACTTTAACTCTTCCTGAATCGACTATATTTTTAAAATTTGCAAAAATACCTTGAGCAGTCTCAGGACGAAGATATGCAACGGAGGAAGCATCACGCAAAGCTCCGACATTTGTCTCAAACATCATGTTAAAGTCTCTGGGCTCCGTTAAAGTACCGACAGTGCCAGTTGCAGGAGAAGGAACTAAGCATTGCTCTTCTGGAGAAAGCTCGTCAAAAGGACGAAGTTCTATCTTGGAAAGAACTCCCTGCTTGGCTGCTTTTCTCTTCATAGATTCAGCTTTTTTTTCAGCGTCTTCTTGCATAGATACGGACTCTATCAAACAAATCCAGCCTAAGGAATCACCCCCCACCCTAACATCAGTCGCAAAAAGTTGGTCTGCACGGTATCTCATCTTAGATTCTTTACAATCTACCATAGGATCAGAGAACCCATCGATATGACCAGATGCTTTCCATACTTTTGGGTTCATTATAATTCCAGAATCCAGCCCAACCATATCATCTCTTCTTCTGACCATATCCTCCCACCACGCATCTTTGATGTTGCGGCGCAACTCAACACCTAAAGGACCATAATCAAAAAAACCATTGATCCCTCCATAAATTTCAGATGATTGGAAAACGAACCCTCTGCGCTTGCAGAGCGAAACGATTTCCTCGATCAATGTATTTGCATTTCCCATTTTTATCATTCCTAGAATAATGATACGGAGAATGTTGGACAACAAAGAATTCAAAATTCGTCACTGTAAAATTGTAAGTTGACTTGCTTAACTTAGGACACTTTTATTTCCTCATGCGGAGTAACATACCTAAAGCTTTAAAAATTTTTGCAGTCCTGCTGTTATTTGGATCTTGCTTCTTCACATCAGGATGCAAGCTCTTTCCTAGCATCAAGAAGTATGTTTCTTCTGACATTAACATTGCTGGAGCAGTAACGCACTCACCTAACTCTTTCGCACCGATTGAGCCAGGTACCCTTCGCTTACAATCGGAAGAATTATGGTACCGTAGAGATTTCAGCGGAAACAGAACCACTTTTCTATGGGGATTATTTACATTCACAGACTACTAATTTTTTCAAATTCATAGTTCGTACTCAAAGCACTATCAATAATTAGAATAATTCTATTTACAACTTGCGAGTTGGTCATGGAATGGTATATTTTGTATTATTATGCAATATACTTTAAACGCCCAAGACAAATGCTCTTTACATTCTGCACTTAAGAAAAAAGGGTTAAGACCCACGAAACAAAGGTCTTGCGTTTATCAAGTTATTCTTTCCAAAAGAGACCATCCTACCGCAGATGATATTTTGCTAAGGGTTCGTAAAACTCTTCCAACCATTTCCTTAGCAACTGTTTACAATTGTCTTGAAACTTTAGTCGAATGCGAACTCGTTCGACAAGTAAACCTCGACCGTTCTTCTACTCGATTTTGCCCAAATCTTAACCCACATGCACATTTTAAATGTAGTGTAACTGGGGAAATTTATGATCTCACATTGGATCATGAATCGGTAAAAAGCCTCCAATCTGTCTTACCTAAAGGGTTTCAGGCTCATAATTTCGAACTATCCTTTTCTGGGACAGCAAATAACTAAACAAATTAACAATTCTCGACAATTAAACTTATTCTATGAGTTCTCTCCAAATTGATAATCTCTCCGCTTCTGTGGGAAAAGAGAAAATTCTCAACAATCTTAATTTCACTCTCCCTAAAGGTGAAGTACATGCGATTATGGGCCCAAATGGAAGTGGTAAAAGTACTCTTTCAAAAGTTCTTGCTGGGCACCCTGACTACGAAATTACTGGTGGCAACGCGCTAATGGATAATACTGAACTACTCGGATTAGGCCCTGATGAAATTGCGCGCCTAGGGCTCTTTCTTGCTTTCCAATATCCGATAGAGGTTCCTGGAGTAAGTATTGCTAATTTCATCCGTGCAGCACTCCAGTCCAGACTTCCCGAAGGCGAAAATGTTAAGGCTGTAGAATACTACAAAGAATTATACAGAAATATGGATGATCTTGGCATGGATAGAGCATTTACCTCTCGTTCGATGAATGAAGGGTTCTCTGGAGGAGAAAAAAAGAGGTGTGAAATACTTCAAATGGCTATGCTCAAACCTAAATATTGTATCCTGGACGAAACTGATAGCGGACTGGATATTGATGCCCTGCGCATCGTATCGGAAGGGGTAAACAGAATGAAAAGCCAAGAAAGGGGAATTCTTGTAATTACACATTACCAACGACTTCTTGATTACATTGTACCAGACAAGGTTCATGTTATGTGGGAGGGTCAAATCGTTCGAACTGGAGGAAAAGAATTAGCACTTGAGCTCGAAGACAAAGGGTACGACTGGATTAAGGAAGAGTTTGCTGCCGCATAACAACAAAAATTGATAATAAATGATTAAGCAAACTAACATTGAGGTTGATCGTGAAAAAGGAAACTTTCATTACCCCACCGACAAATATGCTTTTGACGCAGGTGTAGGGCTCTCTGAAGATGTAGTAAAATACATCTCGGGAGTGAAGGGCGAGGATGACTGGCTCCTAAACTTTCGACTTAAAGCACACTCCATCTTTGAAAAAAAGCCCATGCCCACTCACTGGGCGAGTAAAGATTTAGAAAATATCGATTTTGATGTTATTCGATATTACCTTGCACAAGGACAGCAACCCAGCCGAACATGGGAAGAAGTTCCGGATGATATAAAAAACACTTTTGAAAGATTAGGAATCCCTGAACAGGAGCGTAAATTCCTAGCTGGCGTTGAAGCACAATTTGATAGCGAGGCAGCCTATTCCAGAATGAAGGAAGACCTGGAAAAAGAAGGCGTCATCTTTGTTGGTTCAACTGAAGGACTTCGGGATCATCCTGAAATTTTCAAAAAATGGTTCGGAAAAGTAATTCCTACATCTGATAATAAATTTTCAGCATTAAATAGTGCCGTTTTCAGTGGTGGAAGTTTTATATATGTCCCCCCCGGTGTAAAACTTGCACAACCTCTACAAGCTTATTTCCGAATCAATGCAGAAAACTTCGGACAATTTGAAAGAACACTTATTATTGCTGACGAAGGTTCTGAGATTACATACATGGAGGGTTGTACAGCGCCAAAGTTCGAAACTTCAACACTACATAGTGCAGTGGTTGAACTTGTTGCCCTTAAAGGTGCAAAAATTCAATATATCACAGTTCAAAACTGGTCTAATAATGTTTTCAACCTCGTTACTAAAAGGGCGATGGCAGAAGAAGAGGCCGAAGTTAAGTGGATTGACTGCAATATTGGATCTCGCCTTACAATGAAATATCCAGGAGTTATCCTTCGCGGAAGAAAAGCTAGAGGCGAAGTTCTTTCAATTGCTTTAGCTAATGATGGTCAGCATCAAGATACGGGAGCAAAAATGGTTCATGCGGCAGATGAAACTACTAGTAATGTTATCGCCAAATCTGTCTCAATTGGAGAAGGACGGTCTTCATATCGTGGACTGGTACAAATCCCAGGACATCTGAAGCATTGCAAAAATAATACTGAATGCGATGCACTTCTGATTAATAGTAGCAGTCAAACAGACACCTACCCTGCTATTGCAGTTAAAGGTGATGAGAACTCTGTGCAGCATGAAGCAAGCGTATCTAAAGTTAGTGCCGAGCAAATTTTTTATATGCAGCAACGTGGACTCAATCAAACTGAAGCAATGAGTTTGTATGTTAACGGTTTTGTGAACGACTTAATTCGAGAATTCCCGATGGAATATAGCGTTGAATTAAAAAGGCTTATTGATTTGGAAATGGAAGGTTCAGTCGGATAATAAATTTATAAACCTAATGAACTCAGTTACACCTACAATAAATGTGAACAACAGTTTTGCCTCCACTGATTTTTTCAATTCGTTTCTGGAGAAACGATCTTGGGAACCAGGTTGGCTAGCAGACTTCAGAAAAGACGCATGGGATAAATTCATTGCCTTGCCTAAAGCAAAAGTTAAAGACGAAATGTGGAGGTTTTCCCCAAGAGCAAGACTTGGATATTCAAACTTTGATTCCCTAAAAGAGTCCGTTAAGCAAGTCACCCTATTAAATCAAAACTCGAATGGTGCGATCTTTGAAACTTTTGATCAAGCAATTCTTAATAATCCTAATTTACTTACTCATTTACCTAACTGCACAGGACCCGAACTAGGCTCTCAAGAATCTTTTCTCTTAGGTGCATGCTTTTCAGAATCTGGCTTTGCTCTAAAAGTAAAAAAAAATACCAAAGAAACAAATCCGTTTATCTGTAAGCACCTAGCACCGACTAAAAATCAAACGCTTTTTCAGCAAAACATAATTACCGTTGAAGCATTTGCACAGGTTACATTAATTGAGTATTTTGATTCTGAGAATGAATCAACTGGGGGGAACCTAACTAATTTAAGTCACATAAACCTTGAAGAGGGATCCAAATTGACTCGAATTATTATCCAAAGAGTTAACGATCAATCCACTTTTAATCACCTAGAAAAAGTTGAACTTAAGAAGAATGCACAATTCAACGGCATATCCCTTCAGTTAGGTGGTGCTCAAAGTAGGGTGGAATCAAGAGGTGTTATTGCTGGTGAGGGTTCGGATTTCAGTAACCACTCCCTGAGCCTTGGTCGTAGAGGCCAATTATTTGATCAACGAACCATACAGCATCACCTTGCCCCTAATGGTAAGAGTAATTTACTATTTAAAAATGCTTTATTGGACGAATCAAAATCAATTTTCTCAGGGCTCATCAAAGTGGATGCAAATGCTCAGAATACTGATTCATTTCAGACTAATCGTAATTTATTACTAAGTGGGGATGCGGAAGCGGACTCACTGCCCGGATTAGAAATTCTAGCAAATGAAGTTAAATGTAGCCATGGTGCAACCACTAGTAAAATTGATGAGCAGGAACTCTTTTATTTACAAAGTCGTGGAATTTCTAAAACTTTAGCAGAAAAATTAATTATTCTCGGTTTTTTTGAGGAAATTATCAGCAAAGCAGGATCAGATGACTTAGTTCAAATGCTAAGAGAGTTGATTTCTGACTCCTTTACAGATTAAAAGTTTTCTTAAGCAGCAATGAATAATCAACAAGAAGAAATAGAATTAGTTAGAGATGTTAATGCAACGCTGATACCTCATGGAGAAGAATTCCTTCTTTCTAAAGGTGAAAAAATAACTGTCACCCATAAATTAGGCGGTAACTTCACCGTAATGACGCTTAATGGTATGTATCGTATAGCTGCAAAAGATGCTGATGCGCTTGGTCTCGATGGCCAAGAAACCAAAGAAAAAGTTCACGACGCAAATTCTGAGCCAGCAAGCGAAGAGGAGATCAGAAATAACCTAAAATCTGTATTCGACCCCGAAATCCCGGTCAATGTGGTTGATCTAGGGCTTATTTATAAAGTTGAAATTGAAGAAGTTGAAGATCGAGGCAGAATTGCGTTTATCGATTTAACCTTAACTGCTCCAGGGTGTGGTATGGGACCAGTAATTGCAGAGGATGTAAAAGGCAAAGCACTTGAACTTCCTGGAGTTGATGATGCAGAAGTTGAAATAGTATGGGATCCACCCTGGAGTCAGGATATGATGTCAGAAGAGGGCAAAATGGAATTAGGCTTAATCTAATTTACCTTTTCTTTTTGCCTTGTACCTCATCTGCCCTACCCTATTTTTTCTTAATCCATGACTAAGAAAGAAAAGAAAATTCGAATTGCTCTAGGTTCTGACCATGCTGGTTTCCTTTACAAAGAAGAAATTAAAAAGTTTCTTCAAGTTGAAGGTTACGAGACCAAAGATTTTGGTACTTTCTCTCAGGAATCAGTTGACTACCCTAGCTATATATGCCCAGCTGCTGAAGCAGTTGCTGAGGGTTTATGCGATTATGGTATTGTTCTGGGCGGAAGCGGAAACGGTGAAGCAATTGCCGCCAATAAAGTTAGAGGCATCCGGTGTGCACTTTGCTGGTCTGAAGACACAGCACGCCTAGCTAAGGAACACAATAATGCCAACGTTATTTCTATCGGTGAAAGGCAAATATCGAAAGATTTGGCACTCCGAGTTGTGGCGACATGGTTAAAGGCTAACTTTGAAGGAGGAAGACATCTTAGAAGAGTGGAGATGCTCGACTCAATAGAATAACACTTATATTGAAATTTCAAATGACCGAAGAAAAAGAAAAGAAGCGTGACTCTGTCACAGAAGCCATTCAAAGCAAGTTTCTCGAAGAGAGAAAAATTTTTCTATGGGGGGAGGTAAGCGATCGTTCCGCTAGGGACTTAACCGAAAAACTTCTTTTTCTTGAAGCTGATGCACCAGGAAAAGAGATTACTTTTTATATTAACTCTCCAGGAGGTTCAATTACAGCAGGCATGGCAATTTTTGATACAATGCAATTGATTAGCTCTCCCATCGCAGTGGTTGTTACAGGAATGGCCGCAAGTATGGGATCAATACTTCTTTGTGGGGCAACTAAAGGAAAACGATTTTTATATCCTCACTCAAGGGTACTCATACATCAGCCTTTAATTACAGGTCGAATGGTAGCAGCCGCAGTTGACATCAACATTCAGGCTCAAGAAATGGAAAAGCTGAGGGAAGAACTTAACGGAATTTTAGCAAAAACATCCGGGCAACCATTAGAGAAAATCCAAGAAGACACGGATCGAGACTTTTACCTGAATGCTGAAGAAGCGATTGAATATGGACTTGCAGATAAAATTGTAGATAAGATTTAGACAATTGGTTTACCCATTGCAGTCAGGGGTAATTTGTCTACTAAGTGCCATTCCTTGGGTACTTGGAAAGGTTTAAGGTGCGTCTTGGCATAACTTTTTAATTCTTCAATATCCGCTCTTTTGGGAGTAATAAATATAATTATTTTTTGCCCCCACTTATCGTCTTCAATGCCATGTACATAGCACTCTCCAACAGCACTGCACCCCATTAGAACCTTTTCAATTTCTAATGGGTTCACCTTCTCAGCTCCTGTCACAATTATCCGGTCACTACGCCCTTTAATAATCCATTTGCCTGAGCGGTCTTGATTACCAAAATCAGGGGTATTGAGCCACTGCTCTTTAGGATCACCTTTAGTGAAAGCGTTCAAGCACATGCTTTTCGCTTTAACTTGAATGTGCATGGTATCTGGATTAATTTTTAACTGAGCATGAGAAAGCGGGTGCCCCACTCCACTCATTCCAGATTGAAAAGAATTAGAATCTAACATGGTTACCATACCTGCGGTTTCTGTCATACCGTAGCATGGGTAAATCGGTAAGTCGGCTTTACGACATTTATGAGCAAGGTTCTCAGAAAGTGAAGCACCACCCACAAAAATCCCCTTAAACAATCTTAAATTTTCACATGCTGTTGAATTTTCTATTAAATGATGCAATTGAGTTGGAACTAAAGAAATCCATTGATTCAGAATTATACCAACGAAGGACTCTTTTGATAAATCCCGGTAATTTAAGAAAAAAACTTTACCGCCTGTTTTTCGTGCTCTCCATATTTGCATAATCCCGCCAACATGATTCAAGGGAAGACAGCAGCAGGAGGAAATTTGCTCCTCGCCTAAGTATTCCTGCAATCCACCTATGGCGAAATTCATTGATTCCTCGTTATGCATAATCCATTTGGCATTTCCTGATGACCCTCCCGTACGAAAAAAAATACTTGGTATAGAGGAATTCTTTAAGCCTTGGTTCGCTTTTTTAATACCATGCTCCCCTTCCAAGAAGATCGACTGTCCAGTTTCTAAAAAATGAAATATTTTTTGTGCAAATAAAAGGTTTTTGCACTGCAAATTGTTTCGTTTGTCTATCCAGGATTTCATCAAAGGTTTAATTATTTCTATAATAAACTATCCCAAAGTTCATCTAAAGAAGACGAAGCAACAGAACCAGGATAAAGGGGAGTACGATGATGTTGTGGAAATTCACGATCATCACCCTGAAATAAACTTCGGTCTATTCCTGCTACCATTTTAGAATATGCGGCACATCGAATTAATGCTTCATATCCAAATGGACTCTCAAAAACTGTTGAGACTACCGAGCGTTGAGGTTCGGATTTTATAAAAGATAGGACTTGATCCCAGTCAGGGAAAAGGAATGGTTTAATAACATAAAAGCCAGTCCAACCAGCTTTTTTAAAAAATGAAAGATCATTTCTCCAAACCAAGCTTTCGTCTAAAGCGAGAGAAATATCTAATTTACTTTCAATCTGTAGAAGTTCATCTGTTTTTTCTTTGGGAAATGGTTGTTCTAAAAACTGAACTCTAGACTCACCGCTCAGCGCCTCATTCCATGCAAAAAGATCAGTTTTTGAAAGTGAACCATTCGCGTCTAATCGAATCAAAGAAGTGATTGGAAGTGACTTAATGAACTCAAGAACTTCGGATATTTCAATTATAGCCGACTTTAATCCTATTTTCTTTTTTAAAACCTTGGCTTTATTTGAAATATTTAAGTTTGAGTTCAGTAACTCAGCAGAAAAAACTGATTCAGAAACAAAATCATTTTTAGGAATATCCCAAATTTTACTATTTAAACAACTCAGTGCACTTGAGATTAAAGGATTCCGTTTAACATCTTTCCCGTTGGACCAAGCGTTAACGACAGACAACAATTCATCGAAATCAGGGTTAACAAATCCTATTGTCGGCAAAACTTCCCCAAACGAAACCCTCCCTTGCTCGTCTTCTTGCCTAAGAACAATGCTTTGTCTTTTTTTCCATTCTCCAAGAGAAGTTTCGTGCGAACATACAAATTTTTGGCTGTAGATACGATACTGACGATAATGTTTCATTAATTATTCTTGAGACGCTCTGCTCTTTCGATCATAAACAGAGTATACATGCAATGCCTTAAGAACCAATTATGGACGAAGACTTTTATTTAAAAGCAGACGAATTTTTTAGTAAAAGCATACCTACTGCTCTTACTTTTGACGATTTGTCCCTAGCAACCCGTTACTCTGAAGTTTTACCAAGAGATGTCCGGCTCGATACGAATATTTCAGATTCGATTAAGCTAAGCATTCCAATCCTTTCATCTGACATGGATACGGTAACTGAATCAGATATGGCTATTGCCATGGCACTTTGCGGAGGGATGGGCCTCATTCATTACAACATGTCAACTCGATCACAGGTCAAAGAGGTAGCTCGAGTCAAATATCATGTTCACGGTTTGATTCAGGATCCTATTACGGTTACCGCAGATAAATTGGTAGGAGATGTACTCGCCCTTATTAACGATAAAAATTTTCAATTTCGAACATTTCCTATTGTTGATGCTCAGGAAAGATTGCTCGGTCTTTTGCCAGGACGAGTAGTAAAACAAAGATATCGGAACCGAAAAGTAACGGATGGCATGCTTGCACGATCAGAAGTTTATACGATTCGAGAAAACGAAGTAGGGAATGATCCCATTGCAACTGCAGATAAATTTTTCAGTAAGCATATGGGAATACACAAACTCCTTGTTGTAGATAAAGAAGATCGTCTACGTGGACTTTACACCTTGAGCGATATTGAAAGAATCATGGAGGAAAACCGAGACCATTTAAAACCTGCAAGAGATTCGAAATTCAGACTTTTGTGCGGAGCCGCGGTTTCTACGCCTCGGAAAGAAAATGGCGAATTAGACCAAGATGCTCTGGTTAACCATGTCTCTGACATGGTTGAACAAGGACTTGATGCGGTTGCCGTTTCTACTGCTCATGGCCACACAAAAGGTGTGGGTAATGCAACGAGGTTGATTAGAGATTCTTTCCCTGAGCTTACTATCATCGCAGGAAATGTAACATCAGGTGAAGGGGTAGAGTTCTTGGCCGACGCAGGAGCGGATGCAATAAAAGTCGGACAAGGACCAGGTTCAATTTGTACAACTCGAGTTGTGGCAGGGGTTGGGGTGCCACAAATGACTGCACTTTACGCAGCCTCCAAAGGAGCGGAAAAAAAGGGGGTATCAATCATTGCCGATGGAGGAATTTCGAAATCGGGTGACATAGTTAAAGCTTTAACATTAGCAAAAACAGTAATTTGTGGTGGTTTACTTGCTGGTTGCAGAGAAGCACCGGGAAGAATAATCGAAATTGAAGGCAAATATTATAAACAATACAGGGGAATGGGTAGCATAGAAGCAATGAAAGAGGGGTCTGCTTCTAGATACGGACATAAAAAAGAAGATTTGGTCTCTAAAAGTACACCCGAAGGAATAGAAGCACTGAAAGAGGTTGCTGGATCGGTAAAGGATACCCTTGAAACATTGGCCGGGGGCTTGCGGGCAGGACTGGGTTACTTGGGTGCGGGTAACCTTGAAGAACTAAGAGAATATGCACGCTACATTCAAGTAACTCCGGCAGGACAGAAAGAATCCGGGACTCATGACATCATTGAGGTTAAGCGAAGCGATTTCGCTAGATCTTAATATTTCACTACATCCTATTTTATGAATTATTCGGAAGACTCAAAATCTACTATGTTTTCTGTTCTTGGAATTAGTATGGGCGACGAAGGCAAAGGTCGTGTCGTACACGAAATCCTAGAACAAACTCAAGCTCGAACTGGCTTACCTGCGGATGGAGTAATCAAAGTAAATGGAGGTGCCAATGCCGGACACACAGCAGCTGGCCTCAAGCTCAACCTTCTTCCATCCGGAGTGGGTAACCCCGATGTAAAAAAACTTCTCATAGGAAGTGGAGTAGTGGCTGACCCTCGAAAGTTTTTGTGGGAAGCCAAGCCACTTGAATCTCGTGGAATCTCAGTTTTAGATCGACTTCTGATTGATGAAAAAACTCAAATGAGCGACCTTACTCATCGCTTACTGGATTTGGCGTGGGAAAATTATCGAGTGAATCAATTGGGTATGGAAAATCGAGGTTCCACGGGTCGTGGAATCAGTCCGGCTTACTGCGATGAAACTGGTCAATGGCAGATATTCTATCAATCCTTTTTAGGTGGTAGGGCAGAATTTAAAATTGCACTCGAACAAAGAGTTCAGAGAGCAATGGATACAATTCGCTATGTATGTAAAGTGAGCGAAAGTGACTGGAATGGTTTTTTTACAACTCTAACAGAGGCAGAAAGTCAGGCGAATAAAGAAGCCCTAGACGAAAATATATTTCCTGCAGCTGAATTTGATTTCTCGCAATTTAAAGGAAATGCTCCGTTCTCCCTTAATATCGAATACCTAGAAGATGTTTATTGGAATGCTGGAGAACAATTAGCTCGTTGTATCGGGGATATTAGAGATGAACTTTTACAAAGTAAATCTCAGTCAAAGACTGTTGTTGCGGAATTTGGACAAGCATACTGGCTGGATAAAAGGCACGGATTTACACCAAATGTAACTGCATCCCATACAACTACAACAGAACTTTTTGCGTCAGGTGGTATCCCAATCCAACCAGTTACAACAATCGGTTGCTGTAAAGCCTATGATACAAAAGTTGGCACTCATCATTTTCTAACGAAAATTGATCATGAAAACCACGCTCTTGGGAAAAAATTGGCAAAACTCGAATTTGGAACTTCGACTGGTAGACAAAGAATGGTTGGTTGGTTTGATGCAGTAGAAAAAGGTAATGCACTGAGATATTGCGGTTTCGACGAATTAGTAATCAATAAACTAGACGCACTTTCAATGGAAAATGGCGAGCTTTCAGATTTAAAGATATGCGTTGCCTACAAGACAACGGACGGCAAAGTGATCAGGAATGTTCCCAGGCAAGAGTCTGACCGTAAATCATTATTTCCAATTTATGAATCATTTCCGGGTTGGACTGAAAACCTGAGTAACATCAAATCATTTGATGATTTCCCAATTAAGGTAAAAACTTATGTAGCCAGAATGGTCAGTAGCGTTATTGAGACAGCTTACACTAAGGGTTACGAAAACATTAAATTACCTAAAGTTCGTTTTTTGGGAATAGGCCCAGATCCGGGACAAATCATCTCTGATGTTCCACCCACAATTGATTTAATTAAAGGTTTTTAATTATTAAAATAAAGTGATTTTTGAACCACCTGCATTAAACAAATTTAAGCAAAAAATTGCTTGGGAATCAATTGATCAAAAGCGATTATTAGCTTACTTGGAGTTTTGCGTAGAAGAAGACCTTGGGTTTGCTACAAAGACAGAGCATAGAAGAGACTTAACCTCTGACATATGCTCTATCAAGGGAGAAGGGAGTGCGAACTTAGTCGCTAGAGAAAGGATGACATTGTGCGGCATTAGATTAATACCATTTATTTTCAAGGCTTTTTGCGTCAACTCAGTCATAATGGAGACTTATGCAGAAGATGGGACTGAAATTAAAGCAGGTTCAGTCATTGCCAAGTTGACCGGAAAGCAAAAGGATATTTTGCTGATTGAACGAACCGCTTTAAATTTCTTGCAGCGACTCTCAGGAGTGGCTACTTCAACTAAAGAATATGTAACAATTCTTGAGCAACAAGGAGTTTCATTACTGGACACAAGAAAAACGACGCCTGGGTTGAGAGTTTTAGAAAAATACGCAACTGGATGCGGCGGTGGGTTTAATCACAGAATGGGATTATTTGACCGCATTTTAATTAAGGATAATCATATTGCAGCAAACGGAGTTACTTCGCCAAATGAGTTATCAATAATGTTGGCAGAAATAAAAAGAAATAAAAAATCAAACAATCTTCTCATTGAAGTAGAGATTGATCATATTGAGCAACTAGAAATTGCAATACAGGTTGGAGTTGATGCAATATTATTAGATAATTTCTCTCCGTCTGAAGTAAAAAAGGCTGTATCTATTAATCAAAATAGGGTCGTCCTGGAAGCGAGTGGAGGAATATCCTTAAATTCCCTGCAGGAATATGCACAGGCAAAACCACATTTCATTTCTACTGGAACTCCTATTCATGGAAGTCGTTGGCTCGACATTGGCTTGGATTGGAGTTAATTTCTTCTTGTGGCTAAGTATCCTTCAGGTCTAAGAAAAAACATTCGCCCACCGGGCGGAAAAATTAAGAGTCTATCAGAAGACCCAAGCAGCTTTGTACTGAGATTACTTTTATCAGCATCTCCCTACTATGTGTCCGGGAGTGTTTTAGCTCAAAGGTTAAAAATGTCACGAGTCGGAGTATGGGCTAGAATTTCAAAATTACGCGATGCGGGATTATCAATTGAAGCATCACAAAACCGTGGTTACAGATTAGCAGCCGAACCGGATTCATTCAACCAAAACCTACTAGAAGCGTGGTTGCAGCAAATTAAAAAAAAATGTAAGGTTTTCGTCTTTAATTCCATTGATAGTACAAATTCGGAGGCAGAAAGGCTTTTAGCAAACGGGGAAACTGCTCCATTTGCGGTAGTTGCAAATTATCAACAAAAAGGGAGAGGTAGGATGGGAAGATCATGGCATAGCCCTAAGACCGGAAATTTACACCTCTCAATTGCTTTTCGACCTAATGTAGATTTGATTAAACTGAGAACTTTTACTCTGTGGCAAGGGATCTGTATTGCTCGAAAACTCCGTACAATGACTGGCAATGAAGATATTTCTGTAAAATGGCCAAACGATGTAGTCGTCAATGGTAGGAAAATTGCCGGAATGTTAACTGAAGCATCAATCGATTCAGAACGTGTAAGGTCTTTAGTATTTGGCATTGGAATTAATATAAATTCAGTTAGCTCTCAATTTCCTAAGCCAATCTCTAAGTTATCAATATCACTTTCGGATTTAGTTGGCCAAAATTTTAGAGTTCATGAAATTGCGGCAAATTTCATGAGCACTATTTTAGATGGGTACAATCAATGCATTGAGGGTTTGCCTAATCATGAACTAATGAAAAACTGGAACGAACTCGATGCACTTCGGGACCAAAATATTAAAATTACTAGAGGGAAAGAAAAAATTGTTGGTCGAGCAATTGGCATTGATGAAAATGGTGCAGTTAAAGTGAAAGCTCGAAATGGAGTAATACAATTAATTCACAGCGGAGAAGTGACACTTAGCAAAAGATAATGCAATTAACTTCTATTTATTGCCTTGATATCGGAAATACAACGACCCTGCTCGGCCTATACCAGGGTGGACATTTTGTAAAAGTTAAAACTTTTTTAACTCAAAAATTCATTAAAACACCAGAAAATTTACTTGGAATAAGCAAAGATAATAATTTTCCAATATCCTATTGTTCAGTCGTGCCGAAAGCTGAAGAATCGTTGCTAGAATTTGTAGCAAAGAAAAAGATTACTGCTTATAATTTAAATTCTAAAACTAAAGGAAGCTTCCCTGTTAACTACCCTAATCCTACCGAAATTGGTCAAGATCGAATCGCGAACTCACTTGCTGCTTATCACATAGCGGATCTTCCATGTATAGTAATTGATGTAGGGACTGCCACAACCTTTGATATCGTTTCTAAGGACGGCGGATATGAAGGTGGAGTTATCACACCCGGAGCTCAGGGATTCCTTGACTTTTTAAACCAAAATACAGCACTTCTTCCAAGGGTTTCAATTGATTTACCCACACCGCCATCGCTAATTGGAAGAGAAACCAAAATTGCAATGGTTTTGGGTGCAAAAATAGGTTATCCATCTATGGTAAAAGGAATCCTGAATTGCATGGAAAGTGAAATAGAAGAAACTTTTCATAAAAAACCAACGATCATAGTGACAGGCGGAGGAAATCATAATTTAAAATTGGACAATGCTCTACAATACCCACATTTGACTATCCTAGGACTTGCAAAAGCCTACGAATTAAATGGTACTGATACTCTTCGTTAATGAAAGTAGAAAACAAACCAATGCCAATAATTGAGGTTATAAATCTCAAAAAAGCGTACGGTAACATAAACGCACTCAAAGGAATCAGTTTTTCAATTGGAAAAGGGGAAATTGTTGGTTTTCTTGGTCCAAATGGTGCAGGGAAAAGCACCACGCTTAGAATATTATCCGGTATTATTCCTGCAGATTCAGGCGAGGCTAAAGTTTGTGGAGTAGATTTAGCCGAGGAAGAGGGCCAAGTTAGAAACCACATTGGCTATCTTGCTGAAAACAACCCCCTACCTGAAGATCTAAGAGTAATTGAATACCTTAAATTTCGAGCAAACTTGAAGGGATTACAAGGAAGTCGATTAAGAGAAAGAATTAAAATCGTTTTGGATGTTTGTGACCTAGAGAGAAAAGTTTCAGAAAGAAAGATAGGAAATTTATCAAAGGGATATCGACAACGTGTTGGTATTGCGGATTCCTTACTAGCTGAACCTAGATTAATAATATTAGATGAACCAACAATTGGCTTAGACCCTAGGCAGTCTGCGATTACAAGAAAGATGATGGAAAGATTAAGAGGTGAAGTTTCATTTTTATTGTCTAGTCATATTTTATCAGAAGTGGAAGCATGCTGTGATAGGATGCTAATTTTAAGCCATGGTCAGATTGTGGCTGAAGGGACATTATATGAATTACAAAAAAAATTTATTAAAAACACCATTTTTCAGGTGGTTGCAGTTGGGAAAAAAATCGAATTACAAAAAAAAATTAGAAGTATTGATTCATCGTGTGAACTTATTGAAGACGACCCAGTAGAGATATCCGGTAAAAGAAGATTTACGTTTTCTACAAGTAAAGGAGAAAGTATTGCAGAAGAAATCATCAGATCCCTGCTAGAATTGAACGAACTGCATGTTTCGGAATTTCAGATTACAAGACCTGATCTTGAAACAATATTTTTAAGAGCCACAAAAGAAAATTGGGAAGAAAAAGATATTACAGCCCGAAAAAAGGCTAAGAAAACTAAGAATCACACACCCACTGGCTTGTAAAGTTTAATGAGACCATACTTAGTAATATTAAAGGCTGAAATATTTGCACTGTTTATTTCACCTTCGACCTATGTTGCAACTTTTTATTTTTTATCGTTATTAGGATTTGGATTTAGATTCTTTCTAGAAAGTTTTTCTTTTACTGATTGGATACTCCCCCCCCTATCATCACTTGTGATTGGTTTATTATTTGGATCGCCGGCTTTAATTCCGTTTATTACAATGAGATCTTTTGCGGAAGAAAGAAGGCTTGGCACGCTTGAAACACTTATGTCAGCACCAGTTGAAAGTTTTGTACTTGTTTTAGGAAAATGGAGTGCATGTTATTTATTTTTTATAATAATTACATGCCTGTCATTTTGTTACCCCCTACTTGTGCTTATCATATTTCCAGAACAAGGAATAAATCTGGGATTTGATAAAATTGAATATTGGACAGGAGGTGGATTGTTTATACTTCTGTATGGTGGTAGTTTCACCTCTATAGGCATTTTCGCAAGTTCAGTAACAAAGAATCAAATGGTTGCCGGCATGCTGACTTTTACTTTGCTTACGATCTATATTTCTTTAATGGCATTTTCTTTTGGAGAAACGACACATGAAAGTTATAATCATATTTATAACATTATTGAGATCGGATTAGGCAATTTAGGAAATGGACTTAAAAAACTGGAACAATTTTCAGTAGGTCTTATTGATATAGCGACATTCTTTAATCAATCAGTACTAATTATTTTCTTTTTAGTTTTAACAACGATACAAGTTAACCGGTTAAATAGATAATGGACTTCAAGCAATCAAAAAGAAATAAAAAAAGAGAAACCTGGATAACGATAGGGCTTCTAATTTCATTATTTATTGGTGTTAATTTTATGATTTCAAAAATTAATTATACGATTGATTTGTCTGAAAATTTAAATTACACGCTTTCCGATGAAACAAAGATTAGACTCGGAAAAATGACTACACCAGTGGACATTATTATCACCATACCAAATAACAATAAACAACCTAAGATCATACAAAAACTGTTACACGATCTAGATCTAATTTTGAATGCGTTTAAGTATAATAATTCCAAAAAAAAGATTTCTGTTTACAAGGTTAATATTGATGCCGCTAGAAATAATACAAAAATAATACAAAAATATAACCTAACAGAACGAAATGTGATTCTGGCAATTACTCCTTCTGGTAAAAAAAAGATTTTATTCAGGTATAATGATTTAGAAGGTACAAACAATTTTGATAGCAGTAAAACATTCAGGTCAAAGGATTCTCTTGCTCGGGATTCAGTCTGGGAGTCGGGATTTTATCAAAACTGGAGGGAATCAACTAATTCAGTTCTAGAACCAACGGAATTTCGAGGTGAAGAGATCATCCTTCAATCTATAATTGAAATCGCAGGGGAACCAGACATCAGGAATGTCGCTTACTTCACTCGAGGACACGGAGAAGGCAGTCCATCTGATGTCAACTCACAAAACGGATTTTCAGAACTAAGAAGAATCCTCGAAGAAAGAAATATAAAAGTTTCAACTATAGATTTAAGTACTATAGAAAGCATGCCAATTGATGCAAAAATGATAATTATAGCCAGCCCTAAAGCTACATTTCAAGATCAGGAAATTTCAATAATTAGAGATTTCATTAATATAAACAGTGGACGATTAATTGTTGCAATCGACCCTGTCGATGAAATATCGAACATTGATAGACCTGCATTCGGATTAAGAGAGGTTCTTAAAGAATGGGGAATAAGATGCCATGACATGTTAGTTCATGATCCCAAAGAACAGAATTTCGATATCTTCACAGGAGATTATTCACTCAAAACATATTCGACTGAAAATCCTCACAAAATTGCAAAAAGCCTTATGGAAAAGGGGTACTCAGTTCAATCAAACAGAATAAGACCAGTAGAGGTTTTTAATAAAAGTTCTAAGGATTACAGTGCTTCTGAGATTCTATTTTCCTCTAGGTCATCGTGGGCTGTTTCGTCATGGGCAAATAGAGTATTCCCGCCACAGAAAAATGAACTTTTGGATTTAAATGGTCCTGTCCCAATAGTTTCCGTATCAGAAAGAAAGAAATTTCAACCTAACGAGTATAACCAAAATGGTAAAATAGCAGTATTGGGTTGTTCTAAAATTCTATCTAACAAAAGGTTGAAAGAATACAGTGGCAACAGACAATTAATTCAGAATATTATTTATTGGCTAAAAGGAGAAGAACTAATGCTTAATTTAAGTCCAAAGAAATTAGCAGTTTTTAAATTAGCATTGAACAAATCCGAGTTTAACAAATTATTGTATGTTATTTTAATAATTCCTGTTGGAATTGCAATTGTGGGTGTATTTGTAAGTTGGTTAAGGAAAGAATTATAAATGAAAAACATAAAGCTTATTTTAATTATTTTAAATTTAATTTTGTTTTTGTTTATTTATTTAACAACTAATGAAAATAAAAACTCAGTTATAAATTCTAAGCATGATCAATTAAACGACTTATCTGATTTGCATAATATCCAAATAACAAACTCAGTCTATAATTTAAATTTAAGTAAATTAGATCATGATTGGGTAATTAATAAACCTAAATTATGGGAGTGTGATCGATTTTCTATATCAAATTTCATTACAATATTTTCGCATCTGAAATTTAAGGAATTGTTTTCTCCACAGGAACTTATTCAAAGAGGAGAAATATTTTCAGATTATGGTTTTGATGACAACATAACTAAATTAACACTTAACAAAATCAACTCAAAAGTTACCATTAAAATTGGGAAAGAAACGAGAGATAATGAGGCAGTTTATTGCTTAATAAAATTTAATGAAAATGAAGAATCAGAATCTATATGGAGAGTTTCCAATGAGATTACAGAAATAACATCACATCATTTTGAAGATTGGGCAGACAAGAACATCATTAAAACTAATCTATATTCAATTGATGAACTATCGATATCATTTAAATCAAATAAAAATCTTATTAACCAGACTACGATTCAAAAGAACTTAAATAATTGGAGCTTCCTAAAACCATTTAAATCACAGGCTAATAATGATATGGTTAGATTGACAATTAACAAATTGCTAACAGAACAAGTTATTGATCATAAGATAGATGAATCAGATAATATTTTTTCAAATGATTTAGAAAATAACTGGGAGTTAAAATTAGAAATATTAAATTCAGGAAAGAAAGAAATTTTTTATTTTAGTAATTCAAAAGCGACAGATAGTGGATCCTATCGACTTTGCAAAACAAGTTATTCACCTCACGCTATCAAGGTAAACGATAGCATCGCACAAATATTATCGAATTGGAGCACTAAGTTACGTGAACG
>CBFHYW010000017.1:0-21210 GCA_965660135.1 Opitutales bacterium | reverse complement strand
CCCAATGGTCGGGTCATAGTACTTGAATTTAGTCCGCCATATTGGTGGTTCCGTCCATTTTACTATTTTTATCTGAAATTTATTTTACCGTGGTTTGCCCGCTTTGTAACGGGTGACCGGGAAGCTTACCTTTATCTTGGGACAAGTATTGAAAATTTTCCTAATCGAGTAGAATTGAGTAAGGAGTTGGAGGAGGTGGGTTTTAAAAAAGTCTCAGCTAAGGCGCTTACTTTTTCAATTGTTTCCCTTCATCACGGACACAAAGTTTGAAGTAGATTTATTTGGCTAATGCCTGAACCACTTTTTTAGGATCGGTTTCGGGTTGTTGGCAGGTTTGATTTTCGCAGATATAAACTGCTGGTTTACCATTAACCAAGTTAAGATTTATTAAGAATGGTGAAAGTTTTGTAATTTCCGGCTCTTCATTTCCAGTCGGTCGGAAGAGTAGAATTTTTCCTGGAATGAAGTTTTGATTGATTGCTTCGATTAATTGAGATGTTTCTTTGCTCCCAAGCTCTCCCGCAATTACAATTTCTTTTGGAGGGGAGAGTTTAAAGTCAAGGGCATGAAGTAAAACTTCAGCTCCTTGTGGGTTCTTTTCTAAAAAGCCGGAAAAAGCAGAGAATAAATTTTCTGAGGAATTAAGATATCTCTCTTTTCCAGTGATTTTATGAACCCGAAGTAGATTAAGAGCCATGACAGAATTTCCTGAGGGTATGGCTCCGTCGTAAATTTCTTTTGCACGAATCAAAAGTTTTTCCCCATCGTCTGCAGTCAGAAAAAAACCACCCTCCTCACGATCCTCAAAATGTTCAAGGGTAAGATCAACCAGTTCAATAGCTGATCTCAAATATTTCACATCAAAACTGGCTTCGTATAAATCAAGTAATCCCTGAATGAGAAAAGCGTAGTCTTCAAGGTGGGCAGGCAGACCTGCTTTTCCTTTTCGCCATCTTTTTAATAGACGGCCATTTTTTTGCCTTAATTTGGAAAGGCAAAAGTCGGCTGCCTTGCGGGCGATATTTAAATATTTTGTTTGGTTTAAAGCTTTTGCCGATTTGGCAAAAGTTGAGATCATAAGCCCGTTCCAATCCGTCAGAACTTTGTCGTCTTTTTGTGGATGAATTCTTTTCTTTCTGTAAGTAAAAAGTTTCGCGTTCAGGGATTTAATTTTTTTTCTGAATTCTTTGTTCTCCTGATTTTTCAGATCAGCATGTAGATCAAGGGATTTTCGTAAATGAGGAATATTTGCTCCGGTTTTTTCATGGGTTGATTCGTCGAGGAAATTTCCATCTTTTTCAAATCGGTAAACTTCCTGAAAAAGTTTTGCGTCCTTTGGACCAAGGATCTGTTCCACTTCCTCCTGTGTCCAAACATAAAACTTACCTTCCTCTCCCTCGCTGTCAGCATCTTCAGCAGAATAAAAACCACCTTCAGGCGATGTCATATCTCGAGTTATATAAGTGAGTATTTCCTTAACGATTCTGGAAAAGTATGGGTCTTTTGTCACTTGAAAGCATTCCAAGCTTGCCTGAGCAAAAAGAGCTTGGTCATAAAGCATTTTTTCAAAATGTGGAACCAGCCATTCCTTGTCTACTGAGTAACGGTGAATCCCTAGTCCGACTTGATCATAAATGCCGCCTTGATGAATTTTCTCTAAAGTAAGCTTAACCATATCTAGAGCCTCTTTTTTTTCTGTTCTTTTGTAATAGCGCAGAAGAAAACTTAGGGTGTGGGCAGTGGGGAATTTTGGCCTGTTTCCAAAACCACCAAATTGATGATCGAAATTTTTTCTAAGGGCATCAAAGCACGCGTCCAGGTGAGTGGCGTTGAGATCACCTCCTGTTCGGTTTGCCTGCATTTCCTCAAGGCTTATCATAATGGATTCCCCAACTTCAGATACTTTGTCACGTTCGTTTTTCCAAATATTTGCAAAGTGGGGAACTAACTGTGTCATTGATTTTTTAGGGAAATATGTCCCCGTGAAGAAGGGGATCTTATCGGGGGACATGATCACAGTCATCGGCCAACCGCCTCGTCCGGTCATCATTTGGGTCACGGACATGTAGATATTATCAACATCTGGCCTTTCTTCACGATCTACTTTTATACAGACATAATCACGGTTCATGAGGTCGGCCACTTCCTGGTCTTCAAAAGATTCATGTTCCATTACATGGCACCAATGACATGTGGTATAACCAATTGAAAGAAAGATTGGCTTATCTTCAGCAATGGCTTTTTTAAAAGCTTCTGCTCCCCATGGGTACCAGTCAATTGGATTGCGAGCATGTTGAAGCAGATAGGGACTGCTTTCAAAAATTAAACGATTAAATTCTTCTCCGCCATTTAATGGAAGAGTGGCTATAACTGAATCTGTTGGCAGAGCTTTTCTCGTTGAGTGGGAGTTTCCTGTATCTGTGCCTTTAGTTAAGGGCTCTGGCCCCACTCGGATTGGCCCCGCCTTTGGAATATTTTCACCACAACCAAATGAATGGAGAATCAGAAGGAAAAGATTAAGCAAAAGAAGGAGATTCGCCAATGGGTTGTTCACGAAGGAAATTGTGTGATTTTCCTAAGAACCCGGCAAGTGCCTTTGATCAAGAATACGAGATCAGTTTTTTCAGGCTGTCTACTCTTTCTTGAATTTCTTTTGATCCCGCTGACTCCAACCGGTCACATCCAAAGGCTTCAACTGTCAAACTGGCTGTGGAAGTTGCATAAAGCATAGCCTCTTTAATCGCGGAGAATTCAGATGATTGCCTTGAGGCTAATCGGCCAATTAAGGCACCGGCAAAAGAATCTCCTGCTCCGGTTGGATCACGAAGTTCAGTTACTGGATAAGCGGGTAGGGCAAACATTCCATGCTCGTGAAAAAGAATAGCTCCATGCTCGCCCTTTTTGATGATAACCGATTCAGGGCCCATTTCCCTAAGCTTTTGTCCTGCAAGTATAATATTATTTTCTTCAGTTAATTCCTCTGCCTCGGTGTCATTGATAACGAATAAATTGACTCTCTTGATCAAATCAAGCAATGCTTTCCTTTCGATTTCAATCCATAAGTCTATGGTGTCAGCAAGGACATAAGCATCTCCTTCCAACTGGTCAAGCACATGGGATTGAAGGGCTGGGTGGATATTGCCTAACAATACGAAAGGTGAATTTTTGTAGGAGTCTGGAAGGTCGGGTCGAAATTTTTCAAAAACATTTAATTGTATGTCCAGAGTATCTCTACGGTTAAAGTTTTCATGATATTTTCCTTTCCAAAAAAATGTCGGGCCACTTTCATCTTTTTGTACACCTTCTAAATCAATACCCCTTGAACGTAGGCGATTAAGATGCTCCTCTCCAAAATCATTTCCAATGACTCCCACCATTTTCACATCTGTGTAGTAACTGCTTGCGAAGGAACAGTAGGATGCAGCACCTCCAAGAATATGCTCTTTTTCTCCATAGGGAGTGATGACGTTGTCAAAGGCAACAGAACCCACCACGAGTAATGGTGAAACTGAAGAACAATCAGATGGTATACGGTCAGTCATAAAGTGAATCAATTTACATAATTATAGGATTAGCTCAAGCGAACAACTTTAACTTATTGTATGATGATCTGTAGAATTCGATATTTTGGGGATTAATTTGTGTTAAGTAATACACATTTGATTGTCCGAAAATAGGATGGAGCAGAAATGTTCTTTTCTCTTGTTCCTAGATTATAAATTCCTCGTCCTGGTTTAACGCGTTGTTCATTATACCGATTAATTACGCGATTTATATATTTAAGATTTTCTTAAATTCATGACCGGGCTTGCTTTTTCATTCAGTAACGCAGAAATAGCGAGAGTATAATACTGTATGATTACCTGTTTTTTCAAGAGTTGAGGAACTAAATTTCGCCCCAAATTTTCTGCATAAGTTTATAAGTTTCTGGATCGTGTTCCTGAAGTTCCGCACGGACAAAAGGAAAGAAGTCATTAACCCCAAGGTATGACTCGGTCATTTCAGCAAAAAATTCCTTATGGTTCGTTCGTGCATAATGTCTCGTTTTTCCACCACGAAAGAGGAGAACCCTCTCGTATAGACCTTGTTTTTCTGACCGTTGATATGCTTCGATAATTCCCTTGTGTTCAAAGCCGAGAACTTGATCGTGATAGGAGTGGGCAAGTTCGTGTAAAATTACATAAGGGTGCTTTGCCCATTGATCTTTACTGAGCAGTTGCCTTCCTCTTGGAACATGGACTCTTTTTTCTAAGCTCGGATCATAATTGTTGTTAATTAACCATCCTTTACTCGGATGATATTGCATGTTTCCAAGTTTGTGATCGAGTTCGACCCTGATTACAAGTTTGCGCAATTGCTGAACTTTTTTCTCATCCAAAATGTAAGTGATACGTTGAAGGTGGTTAGCCAAAGCTTTTTTGATATCCCCCCAAATTTTTTTATTTTCTGTTTTTTTAAAAATTGGATTCCATTCAACTGGCCATCCTTCAACTGGTTGCAGGATGGGTTTGGGGAAAGTTAGGTTTGGCTTGGATGCGTTCTGAGCATCAAGGATAAATGAAAAACAGAAGGTTAGGATGTATATGTACAAACGGTGAGTCATAACTTAGGAAACATCTGTAATGGGAAATGTGCTTGCTAGAATAACCTGGTCATCAATCTCAATGAGGATCGAATAATTTCCTGGCTTCTCAAACTTTAAACGATGTATGTCGTTAATTAAATTAATCCGGTGTTGAGGACCGGGGGAATCAAATTCACGGTCTATTATCGTTCGTGGTTCATCCTCGGCCATAGGAATTCCAATGGATATTTTTAACATATGCTTCCCTTTCGTTAAATCTGAAAAGGATAGAAACCAGATCATTCTGGGGTGAACAACGGGAAACTCCTTGGCTCTTAAATTAGAAAAAATCCCAAGCAGGGTGTTTTTTCCGGTGGCAGGGTCAACATAGACTGAATCGCAGGTTATCCAGGCTAAAACTTGTGGCTTGGTGGACATATGTGAATTGGTTCGATATTTGTAAATTTAGGATAGTCCACTTCTTTTCATAAGTGCTTCTGGGCTTGGCTCCCTTCCCATAAAGGATCGATAAAGTTCATCCGGGGGCATGGAATTTCCACGGCTTAGAATTTTTTCCCTAAATTCGATTCCGGTTTTTTCATTCATTACGCCTTCTTTTTGGAAACGGGTAAAAGCATCGGCATCTAGCACCTCTGCCCATTTGTAGGAATAATATGCCGAAGCATATCCTACAGGGCTGCTGAATAAATGGCTAAACCTGTGAGTGATTGTTCGAACCGGGGATTTTCTTTTGGGAAAATAATCTGCAAGTGCTTTTTGAATCTCTTCTTCAATATCTCCAATATTTTTGTGAGCGAGAGAACGGTGTAAAAAAAGATCTAATTTAGAGAAGGCGAGTTGGCGCATCATTGCGTTTCCTGCCATGAAGTTTCGAGCCCTTAGCATTTTTTGAAATAATTCCTCCGGAATAGGCTCATTGGATTCATGATGTCTCGCAAAAAGGTCCAAGCTCACTCTTTCCCAACACCAATTTTCCATAATTTGGGAGGGTAATTCCACAAAATCCCAAGCGACATTTACACCATTCAAGCTACGATGTGGAACTTCTCCGCAAAGATGATGAAGGAGGTGTCCAAATTCATGAAATATTGTCTCCACTTCATAATGGGTTAGTAGAGCGGGTTTGCCTGGGGTGGGAGCACTTAAATTTCCGCAGATCAATCCGAGGTGTGGTCCTCTTTCCTCATTCTCATCAGGTTCTGCAGTTTTTAAATAATTCATCCATGCACCCCCCCGTTTTTCTGATCGTGGATGCCAGTCAGCATAAAAGGAGCCGAGCAGTCGATTACTTTTCTTATCAAATAAATCGTAAAACCTTACTTCCTTGTGCCACACCTCAACGGGTTGGTTTTCATCTTGGGCAATTGTGAAAACCTCTTCTCCCTTTTTGGTTGATCGCTCCTTAATTTGTAACCCAAAGATTTTAGTAACTAGGTTGAACATACCGGTAAGGACAGAATGTATGGGGAAATAGGGGCGTAAATCCTCATCATCAAAGTCATACCGCTCTTTTTTTAATTTTTCGGCCCAATAGCCAACTTCCCATGGTTCAAGTAAGCCCATGTCATCTGTTGTTTTTTCTGCCTTGAAGGCTTCGAGTTCCTCGTTCTCCTTGGTGAAAAAAGGAAGAGTCTTTTCTTTTAAGCCCGATACAAAGGAGTCTGCAGATTCACCATTTTTGGCCATTCTGCGACTTAGCACCGCATCTGCAAAATCTTTTTTCCCTATTAACTCTGCTTTTTCTTGGCGAAGGGAAAGGATGTTTTTGATTAATTCACAATTTGAATGGGGTTCTTCAGTACCGAGAAGATCGCTTGCTGACCAAATTTTTTTCCTAAGTTCTTCATCATCGAGGTATTGCAATACTGGAAGCATGGAGGGTGCATGAAGAGTGAAGAGCCATGCATCTTTTCCCTCTTTCTCGCCCAGTTTCTCAATTGCAGCTTGTTTAGCCGAAGATAGAGCTGATTCGGGTAGTCCTTTTAATTTTTCTTCCTCGTTTACCACCATGTGCCAAGCGTTTGTCGCATCCAAAACATTTTCGGAGAATTTTTGGGTGATTTTGGCAAGTTCACCTGATAGTTCTTCCAATCGTTTTCTTTTCTCTGCAGAAAGGTCAGCCCCAGCTTCCTGAAAATCTTTAATCGTCTCATGTACTAGTCTTTGGTCAATTTGGCTTAAGCTTTTCACCTGCTCGCTTTCCGCGAATGCTTTTATGTTTTTCCACAGTTTTCCATCCAGTGGAATTTTAGCTCCAAACTCACTGACTGCGGGTAACATCGCATTGTGTGCCTTTCTTAGGTCATCTGAGTTACAAACAGAGTCAAGGTGGCTAACTAAACCCCACGCACTATTAAGTAAAGAGGTGGATTGCTCTAATGCCTTGATCGTATTGAGGAAGGTTACATCGGCGGGATTTAAATTCCGAATTTTCTGTATATTTTTTTCAGCTTCCTCCAGGGCAAGTGATATGTCGTTTTCAATATACTCTGGTTGGAGTGTTGACCATTTCGGTTGGTCACCTTCGTCTAGGAATGGATGTGTAGTCATATAATTAATTGAGGTGAAATTCTATCATTCTTTTGGATTTTTAAATAGTACATTTAGCGAGAGAAACCGCTTTCATGGCAAGCTTAGTAATCTCTGCAAATTGAGAATTCTCTAATAAATTAGCTGGAGTTAACCAAGAGCCCCCCACTGTCAACACATCAGGGTCGGCCAGGTAGGAAGGCACCACTTCTTGTTTAATTCCTCCGGTTGGAATATATTTTATACCAAGACTGCGAAATGGGGCGAGAAGGGCTTGCATGTAGGGGTAACCGCCCGCGGGTTCAACCGGGAAGATTTTTAAGGAAGTACAGCCTTTCTGGTGGGCATTGTTTAACTCGGTTGGGGTGATTATTCCAGGAATGAGCATGAATTTATTTAACTGAGCTTGTTGCCAAACGGATTCATTCCATCCAGGTGCTACACCAAAATCTACACCAATATCTAGAATTTGCTTAATTTGCTCTTTTTGTAAAATAGTTCCTGCTCCCAGGGTAAAGTGAGGGAATTCTTTTCGAATTTCATGCAGTACAGTGAGTGCCGTTTTATTTCGGAGAGTTATTTCAATAGTTTCTATTCCGCCATTAGCTAAAGCTTCTGCTGCCCTTAGTCCTTGATGGATATCAACCAGATTCAGGATTGGTAAAACTGGAGATTTTCCAACTCGGTCAAGAATGTTCATTCTTTATTTTATTCAGGTTATGATGATAACGCATTTGTAAAAATTGGATAATCATTGCGAAGCCCATTGGTATGTAGATTAATTCCTTCTCAACTTTCTGCCCCATGCCCTCCATGAAAATAGTTATTCCGATCACAATAAGAAAGGAGAGGGCAAGTATTTTTAGGGCTATATGATTGAGAATGAAATCACCGATTGGCTTTGCGAAAAAGAGTATCACGACAAATGAGCTTATAACTGCAAATATGATGATCCATCGATTATTGGTTAGTCCGACCGCGGTAATTACTGAATCCAAGGAAAAAACTATATCTAAGATAATGATTTGAATTATTACTCCAATAAAGCTATCTCTGGTTTTATTTTTTGATTCATGATGCTCTAATTCAACCGTTGCATGAATTTCCTTAACTGCTTTCCAAATGAGGAATAGACCACCTGCCATTAAGGCCAAATCTCGCCACGAATACTGAAACCAGGAGGGCCCTGCTGGCCAAGCTGGGTTAGTCAGTTCAATGAGCTTTAAGCCTCCAACCACCATCACGATTCGGGCAATCAGGGCCAGTATAAGTCCAAAATTTCGAGTTTGGTTTCTTTTTTCCTCGGGTAATCGAGAAACCAAAATCGCAATAACCAATATATTGTCTACTCCAAGAATTAACTCCAAGCCCACAAGTAATGCAAATAAACCAATTAAATCTCCGTCCATAATTGTTCATCTTTTCATGCTTTAGATATTTGAAAAGAAAAAAGATCTAATAATCGAGTTTGACCCAGACTCTGTATTCTTTCCTAATTTTTAGATGGCTAAGCAATATGACATTCGAATCACTGATGTGAAATTAGTATTTTTGTCAGTTGATACACGTGTTCCATTGAAATTTGGGTCCGAAATTCTTACTTCGGTTACCTGTGCAAGAGCAAGTGTGTGTGCTGAAAATGAAAACGGAAAAGTAGGCGAAGGGGTGGGGGAGACGCCTTTAAGCGTACAATGGGTTTGGCCATCTGTTATTTCTTATGAAGAGAGACATGACGCTCTTATCTCTTTTTCCGAACTTCTTGTTCCGTTTTGTAAATCTATTCATGGCTCTGGCCATGCTATAGAGCTTGGGCATAATCTTGTATTTGAGAAGCTCCCCTCCCTGCTTACTCAATTTAACGACAGAGAGCGGTCGGGTCTTGAGCCATTACCATGGTTGGCGGCTTTAGTATGTGTCTCTGCATTCGATATTGCCTTACATGATGCTTATGGGGTTGTGAATGAAATACCGACCTATCAATCTTATGGCGTAAAATATTTGAATTTTGATTTAAGTCGCTTCCTTGAACCCGTGCGAGAGTCAGTAATTTCATTTGATGGTAAGTATCCAAGCGACTTTTTAATTCTTGATGCACCGGATAAAATTCCAGTTTGGCATCTGGTTGGCGGATTAGATCCATTAAATAAAAAAGAGCTTAATGGGGATGAACCGGTTGATGGTTATCCAGTTCACCTCGAAGAATGGATTGAGCGGGATGGTTTGAACTGTTTAAAGATTAAACTTCGTGGAAATGATTCTGAGTGGGATTATAATCGTCTTGTTGCGATAGGTGAGATTGCAAAGGAAATGAATGTCGAGCATCTGACTACAGATTTTAATTGCACCGTAACCGATCCGAATTATGTGAACCAGATCCTTGACCATTTAAAGGTTAACCATCCCATGAGCTGGGATAAAATTCTCTATGTTGAGCAACCATTTCCATACGACTTGGACAAACATCGTATTCAGGTGCATTCACTCGCTCGAAGAAAGCCACTTTTTATGGACGAGAGTGCGCATGACTGGAAGCATGTTCGTTTGGGCTTAGAACTTGGTTGGAATGGAGTGGCCCTGAAGACATGTAAAACACAAACCGGAGCTATACTTTCACTTTGTTGGGCGAAAGCGCACAACATGGATCTGATGGTTCAGGACCTGACCAATCCAATGCTCGCACAAATTCCTCATGTCTTGCTTGGGGCACACGCTGGAACAATTATGGGAGTGGAGAGTAACGGGATGCAGTTTTATCCTGATGCATCAAGAAAAGAGGCTCTCGTTCACCCCGGGATTTATGAGCGTAGGAATGGTGTACTTGATCTTTCTACGCTAAGGGGACCAGGTTTTGGGTATCAAATGAAAATCGAATTTTAGATACAGATCTTTTTATGAAAAACACCAATTATTTTAATAGAATCCAAGAAGTTGGAATAATATAATAATTTATGAATGCCCATGCACAGATTAAAAAAAATTCTTTTTTCGATAAACTAATTATTCGTTGGTATACTTCAGGAGAAGGCCGCGTGTTACTGGAATCTTATTTAGTCTGCAGTTTAATTCCCTTACTTTTATATATTTTGCCATCCTGGGCATTAGTGAGTAATGGACGGGTACACCGTGATGGTTTGTTTGATTACAGTATGGGTCTTGGTGCAATTTTTTTTGCTCCTATTTTTGAGACAATATTTATTTTTGTTCCCATTCTAGAGATATGTCGTTACTTGAAGGCAAAACCAGCTTGGACAATCCTGGGGTTTGCACTATTTTTTGAATTACTTCACACCCAAAGAGGTTTTTGGGGGCATTTAATTCTTTATCCAACAATGATCTCGATGACGATTCTGTATCTCGCAATGAGGAAGAAGTCATTTCTCCATGCATTGCTTTTTACTGGAGCAGTTCACGAATTTTATAATTTTACTGTAGTCATGGCCAGCCCTATGACTTACGATAAATTTTTTTATTAAAGTCATTAACTTTTAGAACGATTGATGCAAAATATTTTCTCTTTGCAAGAGCCGTATATTCTGAAAGTAAAACTATTCTGAACTTAATGTCGGAAAAGATTTTTGAAGGTCGAGAGTATCACCCATTTTCTTTTGTAAGTTCAGTAATTGGGGGAAAAGTTTTTTTATTAAAGACTGGCCCTGATCTGTTGATGCAATGTCATTGATTTCATCAGGGTCTTTCACAATATTATAAACACGAATCAAGGGCACATCTGGGTAGACGAGAAGTTTGATATTATTCTTGGTGATAGAGCGTTGTACATTTAAGTATGCTCCATAAATTTCTTTATATGGTGAATTCTTAGTCTCTCCACGGGCAAGGGGAAGGATGTTATTAAATTCAACATGTTTTGGCTTTTCGATTTCAGCAATTGCTAAAGTAGTAGCCATTACATCCTGAAGATAGATTGGAGCGGATATTTTTTTTCCTTTGGGTATGCCTGGACCTTTTACAATAAATGGTACACGGGTACTATGCTCATAAAGATTTTGTTTCCCGAAGAGTCCATGATGCCCTACGGCAAGTCCATGGTCAGCAGAGAAAAAGATATAGGTGTTTTCCTCTAAGCCTGATTTTTTTAGGCCATTCAAGATTCTTCCAATCTGTTCGTCCATATGGGTAATGATGGCGTAATATTCTTGCCTGTGGACTTTGACCGAATGTTCAGTTCTTGGCATTGGTCCCAGTTTCTCGTCCCGAAGACCATGATGGCATGCTATTTTATCTTTATGTGGGTACATGGGTAAGAAATTTGTGGGGATTTTAATCCGATTAAGTGGATATTTATCTATGTATTCTTTGGGTGCCTGCCTTGGGTCATGAGGTGCATTGAATGAAATGTAAGCGAAGTAAGGGTTTTTATTAGCGTGTTTTTTTGCTTGTGATAAAAAATCCAGTGTATCATCCGCAACTATTTCACTCCAGTGCTTGCCTCCTTTCCAAAAGCCTTGAAATTTCGGGTCGGATGGACTCCATGGATCAGGTTGCCCAGGCAGTGGGCGGTTGTATCCAGATGGAGTTTGATTTGGCATTCCACCTCGAACATTACTTGTTACATCAAAGCAGTTTTCAGCGTTTGCTCGAACATGCCATTTGCCTGTCATGTAGGTCTTATAACCGGCAGTTTTCATGTTTTCAGACCAAAATCTGCCTGCTTCACGTTCCGCTTCTGCAACTTTTGATGCTTTTTCAGCTCGCCAAAGAAAACGTCCCGTATTGAGCATGTGTCTGCTTGCAACGCAAACGGCTCCACTCCAAGACCCCATATTATATGCACGTGTAAAGCTGGTGCCAGATTTTGTTAGTCGATCAAGGTTCGGAGTTTCAATATCCGTATGTCCAAGTTCACGAATTGTTTCGAAACACTGATCATCAGCAAATATGAACAAAATATTGGGTTTTTTGCCATAGGAGTTAAGGGTGATAGCTAGAATAATAAAAACTCTCAAGGTGTTCATAGTAAGTCAGGTTAAAGGCAATAGGTTTTGGGAAAACAATGAATCATCATTCGATTGAAAATGTACTTCAGGTTTAATTTACAGACAGGTAAAATTTTGTCGGAAGGGGAAAAGAGGCATTTTGAAACTCGACTAAGCTGAGTTTCAGAAAGAAGGTGAAAAAATTATTTTCTGCAATCGTGCATAACACGAAGCCAAATTTCTCGTAAATCATGCAGTCTCATATTTGAACCCTGTTGGTAGGATTGAAAAACCTCATCGGATTGATGTGTAAAGAGTCTATTTAAACGAAGAGATTCATTCAACGCTGCATGAGCCTTCTTAAAATGGCATACAGCGAGTAAATAGTCCCCTAAATCTAGGCAATTTGCTGCAAGTAAGGCATGTCTTTCACCGTCGGAAAGACTAGTTGCATAACTCCATGATAGATTAGGTGCCGGTTGATGGCTATTGTTTCTCATGAAATGTTCCCATGAGTTCTTCAGGTAAGCATAGAGTCCGGATGATGAGATATAGATCGGATGCCTGTGAATGGTATAAGGATCCATCTTTCTAAGTTCCTCCATTTCGACCGGACGAATTTGTTTGAGTGCTTCCTCGTCAAGCTCTTCGTCAATCGAAGACCAATCTTCTCGGTGCCAGCCCATAATTGCTGCCGCGGCATCCAATCGTTCAGGGTCTTCAGACACTTTGTTATATGCTGAAATAAATCTTGAAATTTCCTTGTCTGCATTGCGTAAAAATTTTTGCCAATCACCTTCATTCCAAGCAACTTCACCATTATCTTCCCACTCCCCATCTTGGTTATTTTCAAATTCGTATTGGCTCATTTAAAATTTTTTTTTCGCGTTAGTATTGAATAATGCAGAATAAATCACTTTCCCACCATCTATATGAGTAGGTCAAATAGTTTTTTATGAAAATCTTAATATAATTCAGAAATTAAGTAAAAAAAGGAGATGGGAATATTGTATTTGGGAGTGAAAATGAATTTCTGACCAAGGATTTAGTGTAATGGTACTTTTAATGCCTTTGTGAAATCTGTATTTTTGCAAATCAGTCTAAAATTGATTTAGGATTGATCTTTTTTGTAATCCATCTGCGAATAGCTTGTCCCAAGAGGTCAAGAATCACAACAATGATTAGTATACAGATCAAAATCGCGGTTACTTTTTGAAAACCACTTGCCATTTCCATTGCTTTATTCAGCTCCATTCCAATTCCGCCAGCACCAACTAGACCAATGATACTTGCGGACCGAATATTATATTCAAGCATCCATAGCGAGTGGCTCCATACCTGTGCTTTTACATTTGGCCAAAGGCCATAAATGAATGCCTGAATTGGGCTGGCTCCAATTAACCTTAATCCACGAGCCACTTTAATGTCCATGGACTCAATACTTTCACTAAAAAACTTACCTAAATACCCCAAGCTGTAGAATGTCAGTGCAAATACTCCTGCAATTGGTGTTGGTCCAAAAAAGATAACAAATAAAAATGCCCAAATCAGACTGGGGAGTGTACGGGTAATATTAAGAAGCATTCGGGCACTTTGTACAAGCCAGGTAGGAGAAAGATTGCGAGATGCGGCGAGTGCAATGCCTAATGAGAGAATAATCGAAATAAATGTTGAGACGATTGCGATTTGAAAAGTTTCCCCTAGTGATTCTAAAATAATTGGAAAATCAGAGAAGTCTGGAGGGAAGAATTTCTTCAGGAAATAGCGGATTCCAGACATCACATCAGCTGGTCGATTATCTTGAATCAGATTTTTGCCTGAAAAAATTGCTAAAAACAAGAAGAGAATAACGAGAATATTGAGCAAATTAAGCTGCTCATACCATTTCCTCTCAGGTAGTTTTGGTTCGTGCTCGGTTTTAGGTCCTGAATTCATTAAGTCAGGGGTTCACTTTTCTTAGATTCCAGCCTTCAGGGTGTTCTGGATTTAGACTTAATGCAAAATCAGCGAATCGAGAAATGAGTTGCGGGTCATGAAGCGTGCAAAACACAATTTTACCGCGATGGGAAGCTAAGTTTTTAAAAAGTCCCATAACTCTGCCGGCATAGTAGGTGTCCAAATTAGATACGGGTTCATCAGCAAGGATTACAGTTGGGTCTTGAAAAAGGGTTCGTGCTATAGCGGTTCTTTGTTTTTCGCCTCCTGAAGTTTGAGATGTCCACTTGTAAGCCAAGTGGCCAATTCCTAGGTCGCTTAGAATGTTAAAAGCTTGTTCTTTATCTTTAGAAGGAAATCCAAAAATTGATTCCTTTAAGCCATATTTAGCGAGTTTGCCATAGAGTACATTTTCTAAAACGGTTACATGTTCAGTTAATCGGAGACTTTGAAAAATTATGCCTAGTTTTGATCTGATATTCTCCGAGTTGTGAAGTTCTTGATCTTGTGTTTTAAGTGAAACCCTTCCTTCCGTTGGAGCTTCTGATCCAGATAAACAGGATAGCAGACTTGATTTACCGACCCCTGATGGTCCAAGTATGGCGACTAATGATCCGGGTTTTATATCGAGTTCTAAATTTTGGAATAACCATTGATTATTTCTTTTTAATCCGAGATTGTGAGTTCGCAGATAACTCATTGCATGGAGGGAAATAAGAACTCGAAGACTAGCAGTTTAAGAGCGAAGTTGGCACTAGTCCTTGAGGGTGGAGACTTTCGATTTTGCCTGTCGAGGAGCCACTAAATGCATTTCAGGATCTACACTGATCAGTGTCCCTCCGAATAAACTTTGGCAAAGTTCCGGCTCTTCCTCGACGATTTCAAGTAAGGCTTTTTTGATTAAGTTTCGCTCATATTCAGGAAGAGAGTTGCGGGCACAGAAGGTGTGTGAAGCAACTGGTCCCTGCCTTTGTAATACTCTGAGTTTTTCGCGTTGTTCAAGATCAAGGTGTTTGTCTTTATCGAAAACATAATAACTAACTGCAGCTGCCTCTGCTTTGCCTTCGAGCACCTGTTCTACAGCCGAAACATAGCCAGTTCCGTAAAATACATTATTTTCACCAAAGTAGGCAGAGAGGCTCCCTCCTTCTTTGATTAAGCCTTTTTTAATTAAGTCCCAACAGGGTACAAGATATCCTGAAGTGCTAGTTCTGGAGGAAAATGCAATAGATTTTCCCTTTAAATCAGAAATGCTTTGATATGGTTTATCTTTCAAGCATAGCCATACGCTGTAGTAGAATGCTCCCTTGTATGCCTTGCCTTCTGGGTTGATGCTTGCATGCTGTCCGGCAACCAAAACCTGGCCAACTTCATTATCTGCAAATGAAATTGCATCGCTTGAACTAACATAGCCAACATCAATTGTTTTATTTGCCAAACCTGCTTCAATAATTGATTTGTTAGTCGGAGTGGTAATCTTGACCGGAATGCCAATTCTTTTTGACAGAGCTGAGCCTAGTGAAATTTCATCTTCACGCTGAGCCTGTACATTCTTGTTCGGTTTTAGGGCAATATTGATACTCTTAACTGAAAAAGGGGACTTCTCTTCAGATGATGATATTGATTCAGGATTTTCTGAGCATGCCTGAAAGAAGAAAAATAAAATAGAGAGTAAAAGTAATTGTGGCTTCATGTGTGTTGAGATTGAATCTCAATAAGGATGTAAATAAAGCCTCTCCTTGTCAAGAAGACTAGGTGGAGGGGGCCTATGAAAAGAGAGCTTACTAAAAATCAGGTCGACTCGGAAGCGGGCAATTTAATTGGAACCCTTAGATACAGCAAAAGTTGCACGTCTATCCAAGCGGGCTTGTTCGGAGTCAGCATTCGGAGTGGCGAGTTCGTCGCCTAAGGAAGTAACTTCGATGCGTGCACCATCACAACCGAGCTCAATTAAGTATGATTTTACCGTAGCTGCTCTGCGGTCCCCAAGGGATTTGTTGTAATCAGGAGTTCCTTTCCAATCGCAATATCCTTCGATGAGAAGTCTTGCTTCTTCATTTGATTTCATGAATTCAGCAATTTCAGCAATTTTAGGACGTTCAGAAGCATTCAAGTTATATTGATCAAATCCAAAGAAAACAGGATCAAAAGGACGAATCACATTATTATCGTCGTTAAATCCTGAAAGAGCCGCGTCTCGAGGTGCGAGAGGATCAGTGTCATCAAAGCCACCGCGCAAGGGATCTCCTAGATTCGCTAAATCATTACTTCCTTCATTGAACCCACGATTGGGGTCACTTAGTTCATTTGTTTCTTGGTTTCCCCGATTAAGAGTTGTATCTGGTTGGGCTTTCTTGGAACAGGACACGGCCAGGAGAATACAAATTATTTGAAAGCTTAAAATAAGTGATGCTTTCATATTAATTCCTTCTTAAGAGTCCTTCAGTACAAGGAAGTGAGCTTTTCGCTCGAGACCAGCAGTCGTTGGGTCGGCATCAGGAGTGGCCACTTCATCGCCCATGGAGATTATTTCAATCCTCGAAGAATCGATACCAAGATCGATTAAGTAATCTTTAACACTGCTTGCCCGTCTGTCACCAAGGGATTTATTGTAAGCCGGTGTTCCTTTCCAGTCGCAGTAACCTTCGACTAAGATTCGGGAACTGGGAGAGTCAGCAAGGAACGAAGCAATATCTTGGAGCTTTGTTCTTTCTTCAGACCCAATACTGTACTGGTCAAACCCAAAGAAGATCGGCTCAAATGGACGATCTGCATTTGCCAAGTTTTGAGAGTCATTCCAAAATGGATCTTGAGGTAAAAGACCATCATCTCCGTCAATACCTGTTATGGTAGCTCCAATTGGGGAAAGTTCCTCTCCACCGTTGTTTGCAAAATCTTCGGGAGAACCTATGAATGTTCCCCGATCTGTTCCTTTAATGAGAGATGTATCTTCAGGGCTAGGTCCTTTACTTTTAGAACAACTAGCTTGAAAGAATGCCACCACTAACAATCCTACCATCCACTTTGAATTTTTCATACTTAATTTTCCCGCTGATTTACGATTAACCATCCCATAGTTAACCTTCTGAATATTATTTTCTTGCGCGTGACCCTTACTTCGTCAACGAGAAAGCGCATGAAATTACCACTTTGTTTATTAGTTGATAATGGGTCCCTTCAACCGGAAGCAATTTTTAGCCTCCGCATGGTGGCAAAAAATCTAACATCTTTAACTCCATTTTCCGTTGTCCCACTTGGATTACTTCATTCGAATAAAATTGAGCCAAATCAGCTGGGAGGGGAGCCAGGTGGTACGATTAGCACCTTTTTGTCGAGTGAGTTGGGAGAGGCAGAAGACGAGTTACTCATCCTTCCTTTTTTCTTAGGACCAAGCCGAGGTGTGACTGGATGGTTAATGGAAAAGTTGGAGGGTTGGCGAACTGAAAAAAAAGGTCGCTCTTACCGAGTTCTTAACTGTTTGCATGAAAATGGAGAGGATCGACTTACAAAAGCTCTTTACGACGAGATTAATAAAATATGTAAATCAAAAGGTTTAATTAATCCTTCGGTTGCAATGGTTGATCATGGCACTCCGGTAAAGGAAGTTAATCGAGTGCGCGAAAATGTGGGTCTTTCTTTGCACGGCCTTTTATCGGGTGGAGTTTCTAAATTTTCAACCTGTTCCATGGAAAGAAGAGAAGGTGAAAAATATGCGTTTAATGATCCATTACTCGAGCAAGTCCTTAACCAGTGGGGATTAGATGGTTGTGGTGAAGTTGTGGTTGCCCTATTTTTTCTAATGTCAGGGAGGCATGCCGGTGAGGGTGGAGATTTAGCGAGAATTTGTCAGAGCGCAGAGGAGAAATTTCCCAAAATGAAAATTTTTCGTACCCAACCTCTCGGTGGAAACCAACTAGTTTTATCTATTTTAAAAGATAAATTGGAGAGTATTAAAAATGTATACGATTTGTGATTTTCTAGCCGTAGGGAGTGAAATCGGAGAATATTAAGAATTTCCTAATGGTGCGAAATAAATTCCCGCGATTAAAAGAACTGCTCCAAATAATCGGCGAAATAGTAGCGGTTTACTTGTTTCACCTTCCTGTAAACCAATTGTTTTGCCCAGCCAACCTGCCAAGATAATCGCCCAAATTCCGCGGCAGGCGTAAAATACATTGGCTTCTGCCGGTACTTGATAAAACCCAACAGCCATAGACATAAGAAGTGCTTGGATTCCCATAGGAATGCATGATAAGAGCATCCATTTATCCGCCTTTTTGTTACGGTAAAAAAATCTTCCCCTCACTAATGGAAGAAGAGCAAATGAGCCTAATCCAACCGAACAGAACATAATAAATATTACATGGGCAGGGTTTGATTTCTGAGCAAAGTGTGGAACGAGCGCATCAGTTAAACCGAATCCGGCTGCAGTTAATAAACCAAGTAGTATTGCAATCGGGCTAAAAGTACCTCCTTTTTCAGGCCATCCAATTATTCCAACTGCTAAAGCAGCTAAAAAAGTGGCAATCCAAGTTTCAGTTGATGGAAGCCCAGTTAAACCAAAGAGCATAACAAATAGAGCAACAAAGATTGATTTTGAGCCCATGATAGGAGTGACCATTGAGGCATCTCCTTTTTGCAGGGCAAAAAAGCAGGTTGCTTGTGACAGCAAAAATAGAAGGCCAAGCATTCCTCCAACCATGATATCTTGCTCCTGAGGTAGACTTCCTTGAACAAGGGGGTAAGGAATAAAAAAACTGGCCATAATCCAGTTGGAAATTATTAATGAGCGGATTGTACCAGCACCAAGTTCCATGCCGCGTTTACATAGCAAGGCACTGCACGCATAAAAAGCTCCCGCACAAAATGCGAGGATATAAGGTGGTAAATTAGCTGACAAGAAAAGGGAGGTTTAGGGAGTTTTACCCGCTAAGAATCTATCACTTAAATCTTGGCATTCTTTTTTTGATTTTTCTCCTTGAGAAATAATCAGACGGTATTTTACCAGCACAGGCTTTTGGGGTGTGATCTTGGATTTGAAGTAAGAGCCAAAGCGTCCGTAATCTCTCTCGCTGTAAAAGGAGGGCTTGGGGTTGTTGGGATGATCGAGATAGAGCGTGGTGTAGCGCTTGTCACTGACTATTAAGCTTTGGGCTTTCCATAGTAGGTTAGTCATATCCTTATCATTAGGCCAGTTCTTGGTTTTCCCTTTTTCAGCTTTTCCGTCATTTGGGCGAATGTAATAAGTTTCCTTATTTGTTTTCTCTGCAACTTCGTTAGCAGCCCGAAACTGAAAGCCTGCATGCTGAGGATCACCATTAAGTTCGACCACTTTTTGCTCGGTGCTCAGTTTTGACTGAAAGTCAACTTGGATTGACTCGTCTGGGAGGATGGAAAACGAAAGGGTTCTGTGCTCGGTTGCAAAGATTGTACCGTCGTCGACTCGCCAGGCAATTTCAACAGAGTGTGAGGCTTGCTCATTATTTGCAAGTTGCTCAAGAACTTTTTCATGGGTTTGGTGTGCTCTTTTGCAATGCCAAGTATCAACATTAACAGCTTTTCCTTCAGCGTTCAAAGCTGAGCATTTTGAAAACCCGAAATAAATTCCGCGATGATGAGTAAATTTACCGCCCGGGCCTTTGGTTAAAAATTCTTTTCCGTTTGTCTGAAAAATATGGTGAAATGGTTTGTAGGTTCTTTCACGATCGTTGGGGTCCATTTTTTCATACACATATCGGGCAATTTTCTTCTTTCCCCATAAAAGGTCGATATGCTTGCCTTGGTTGTCCTGCCAAACCCACGATTTTGCCTTAAGTGCACTATGCCCGATCGTAAAAAAGAAAACCGTGTAACTGATAAGTCTTAGATTCATTAATTGAGCAAAGTTTTAAAAATGGTTCTTTCCAAGCAAAAACATCTTTACCTAAGTGAAAAAAATGAATGGAGATCACTTTACATACTCGCCAGAAAACCTTAAATTCTTTGTAACGAATTACATGCTTCGTAAATTGAATTGTATTCCTTTAATCATGCTCTTGGTTATCAAGATTGATTTAATCGGGGTGGTTGATTTTGAAAAGGAAATCTGGCCTATTCTTGAAGACAGATGTATTGAATGTCACAAAGCACCTTTCGAACAAAATGGTCGAAGAAAAGAGCCAAAGGCAGGACTGCGTTTAGACGGAGCAAAGCATATTATGGCAGGCAGTGATGATGGTGCAATTGTGGTCGTTGATCATCCGAGTCAAAGTTCACTTTACCAACGAGTGATCCTGCCATCAACTGATGATGATATTATGCCTCCCAAGGGCGATCCCCTTTCTTTTGCAGAAAAAGAAGCAATAAGAAAATGGATTGCTCAAGGAGTTGATTTTGGTAAATGGGTGGGTGCAGTAGATGGTGTTCGTGAATCAGTGGTAATTGGAGGTAAGTTTAGCAATCATACTCTTCCTGATTATCTAGATTTCTTTGATCGATTGGCTGTGGGGCTTTCTCCCGTTCCCACCTCCGAAATTTCAAAAATAGCCATGGCTTCTTCTCTTTTGGTTCGTCCGATAGGAATTGGTAATAGTTTACTTGAAGTTCGTGTAGTAACTGATTCGGATCAAATAAATGATAAAACCATTAAGGAATTAAGTTCCTTGCAAGATCACATCGCTCTCTTGGATTTGAGAAGTTCTCATGTTACGGACAATTCCACTTCAGTTATTTCAAGATTTAAGAAAATTACTAGATTGAACCTCAGGGGTACTAAAATTGGTGATTCTGGATTAAAGCAATTTTTGAATTTGCAAAATTTGCAAAGCTTAAACCTTTCTGAAACAAAAGTCACAGACCAGGGTATTCAATTGCTCGTAACCCATCCTTCACTGGAAAATTTATATCTTTCGGGCAGTGAGGTTACGAGACTTGGAGTCATTCAGTTTAATAAACTCAATCCAAGTGTAAAAATCGTTTTTTAGAATCCATTAATTTGCCAACTTCCATAAGTGATTATCGGAACGAACAAATAATGCGTTTTCAGAAAGTGCAGGCGTGCACAAGATCGTTTCTTCCAAGTCTAAACTTGATACAAGCTTACCTTCTTTCCCATCTATTTTAATAATTTGACCTAATCCATCCTCATTGAAGAAATAAAGATGGGACGAGGAGGTTACAGGAGACCCGCTCGCAGGTCCTTTGACTCTCATGCGCCACAAGATTTCACCGGTTTCAATTTTGGCACAG